>JAYVRH010000547.1:0-4511 GCA_043776495.1 Cyclobacteriaceae bacterium | reverse complement strand
ATGGTATTGCAAAGATGGCAAATTTATCTCAATATTGCGTTTTTCAACCAGAATCCTTCCGTACATTGTTTAAACGCATGAATGTGAAATGAAGAGCTACCGTGAACTGATCGAACAGACCTTTGAATTTCCTCAGGAAGAGTTTAAAGTTTGGGAACACGAGTTACTTTTCAATGATGTGCCTTTGATGGATATCATCAAAGAGTACGGCACACCGCTAAAGCTCACCTACCTGCCCCGCATCAGTGAGAACATTCGTTTTGTACAGGCCACATTCAAGAGTGCCATGGAACGATTTAAGTATAAGGGAAATTATACGTACTGCTACTGTACCAAATCCTCCCACTTTTCTTTTGTGCTCGAAGAAGCCCTGAAGAATGATGTTCACATCGAAACTTCTTCAGCCTTTGATGTCAACATTGTAAGGTCATTGCATGAACGTGGAAAAATTGCCAAAGACATCTTCATTGTCTGCAATGGCTTCAAGATGCCCCAATACACAGACAATATTTCAAATTTGCTCAACGATGGATTCCAGAATTGCATTCCGATTTTGGATACACTGGGAGAAATTGATGTGTACGAACAAAAGGTGAATGTTCCTTACCAGGTAGGGATTCGGGTTGCCTCCGATGAGGAGCCAAAATTTGAATTTTATACTTCTCGGCTCGGCATTCGCTACAGCGACATTGTGCCGCTCTATAAAGAAAAGATTGTAACCAGCCCGAAGGCGCAACTGAAAATGTTGCACTTCTTTATCAACACTGGCATTAAAGATACTGCGTACTACTGGAGCGAACTCAGTCGTTTCATTTTCAAATACTGCGAACTCAGAAAAATCTGCGATACACTTGATTCAATCGACATCGGTGGAGGATTCCCCATCAAAACTTCGCTCACGTTTACCTTCGACTACAAGTACATGATCGAGCAGATCGTTGAGAACATTAAGTGGATCTGCGATAAAAACAATGTGCCGGTGCCTAACATTTTTACTGAGTTCGGAAGCTACACGGTCGGTGAGAGCGGAGCAATACTTTATTCTGTCGTGGACCAGAAGCTGCAAAACGATAAAGAGCTTTGGTATATGATCGATGGCTCCTTCATCACACAAATGCCCGATGCATGGGGGCTGAATCAGAAATACATTCTTTTGGCGGTCAACAAATGGGATGATCCTTACCACAAGGTGAACATTGGAGGTCTTACCTGCGACAGCATGGATTACTATAACTCCGAAGCGCACATTGGAGAAGTCTTTCTGCCGATGATTAACGATGAGGAGCGGTTATACATCGGGTTCTTTCATACTGGAGCTTACCAGGAATCGCTTGGGGGCTATGGAGGTATTCAGCATTGTCTGGTGCCGGCACCGAAACATGTTCTTGTTTCAAGAAATGAAGACGGAGAGATTACTACAAGTCTCTTTGCTCCCGAGCAAACTAATGAGAGCATGATGAAAGTGCTGGGCTATGAGAACCACGTTGGGTCTCCCCAAATCCAAACTGAAAAAAAAGAAACGCCGACGGTTTGAGCGGTCTCCGCAGTCTTTGTAACCTTGAAGCAACAGGTGGTGTTTTTGCATTCTTTACCGTAAAGTCTTTTGGCATCATGGAGCTCATTTCACCACCGTTCATCATCTTCATCTCGTTCTCCTTTTGCGGGTAGCGTGCTTGCCAATATTCTGCCAGCGAATTCGCGATCAAATATCACTTTTTTGACTTTTCTGCACGAGCCACAAAATGATCTGTGCTTTTTAGCTTTTTCATTTCAGGTTTTATTATCTTCATCTACGCTTTTCCAAGAAACCTAAACAGCCACCGCCATGAAAGTATACGACGAAAAACACATTAAAAACATTGCCTTGCTGGGGGCACCCAAATCTGGCAAAACATTGCTGGCAGAAGACATGCTTTTTGAAGCAGGAATCATCCGCCGCAGGGGCACCATCGAAGGAAAAAATACGGTATCAGACTATCACGAGATTGAGCACGAGCGCGGCAACTCCGTATTTGCTACGTGTCTTCATACAGAATGGCGTGATTACAAAATCAACATCATAGACACCCCGGGCTTTGACGATTTTGCAGGTGAGATGATTGCATCGCTCCGGGTAGCCGACACATGCGTGATGGTGATCAATGCCCAACATGGAGTAGAGGTGAGCACAGAGTTAATCTGGAATTATGTTGACCGTTTTCAGAAGCCCGTCATTTTCGCAGTCAATCAAGTGGACCATCCGAAATCAAACTTCGATGGAACACTCGAGTCTTTGCAAAAACGATTTGGTCCGGCAGTTACACCCATGCAATATCCTGCCAGCCAGGGAGAAGGATTTAATGAGATCATCGACCTGCTCAAAATGGTGATGTACCGATTTCCAGCAGAAGGAGGGAAACCAGAGAAACTCCCCATCCCCGAGAAAGAAAAAACAAAAGCAAGCCAATGGCACAATGCACTTGTTGAAAAAGCAGCGGAGAACGATGAGAAACTCATGGAGAAATACTTTGAGACGGGCACACTGGATGAAGATGAGATGCGCCTTGGATTAAAACTCGGAATGATCCATCATGATGTGCTTCCTGTTTTTTGCATGAGCGCAAAGAAGAACATGGGCAGTGGACGGATGATGGGTTTTATTGATAACGTGGCTCCCTCTCCGATCGAAGCCAAACCAGAAATGACTACTGCCGGGAAAGAAATTTCATTTGACCGGACATTGCCTGCTTCTTTGTTTGTATTCAAATCTCACATCGAACCCAATCTTGGCAGGCTCTCATTCTTTAAGGTCATTTCCGGAGAGGTGACGTCTACATCAGAATTGATTAATAGCCAAACAAATGCAGTTGAACGCTTTCACCAGCTTTTCATCATGGACGGCAAGACACGGCAGCCGGTAGATAAACTCGTAGCTGGAGACATTGGAGCTACGTTGAAACTAAAAGAGACCTTCACCAATCAAACGTTGCATGCCAAAGGTTTTGACGTCACGATTGTTCCGATTGAATTTCCTGAGCCACGCATTCGCACGGCTGTCGTGGCCCATAGCAAAAATGATGATGAGAAAATTGGAGAAGTATTGCAAAAGATCCATCAGGAAGATCCAACCCTGAACGTAGCTTATTCCAGGGAGTTGAAACAATTGATTATCTCAGGACAGGGTGAACTTCACCTTACAGTTTGTAAGTGGTTTCTGGAGAAAATCTATAACCTTCACGTCGATTTCGTCAGTCCTAAGATTTCCTATCGCGAAACGATACGCAAATCTGCCAGTGCCAGTCATCGGCACAAAAAACAATCGGGAGGGGCAGGGCAGTTTGGGGAAGTCTACATGAAGATCGAACCCTATTATGAAGGTATGCCGGAACCCACCGAGTTCAGTGTGCGCGGAAAAGAAATAATTGACCTCGAATGGGGTGGTAAACTCGTTTTTTATAATTGTATTGTCGGGGGCGTGATTGACACCCGCTTCATCCCTGCCATTCTGAAAGGTGTAATGGAAAAAATGGAAGAAGGTCCCATCACCGGGTCTTATGTTCGTGACGTGCGTGTGTTGGTACACGACGGCAAAATGCACCCGGTTGACTCAAACGATATCTCTTTTAGGATTGCGGGGATGATGGCGTTTAAAGAAGCGTTTATGAAAGCAGAACCTCAATTGCTTGAGCCGATCGTAAACCTGGAGGTAATGGTGCCTGAAGAAATTGTAGGCGACGTGATGGGTGACCTCCAAACACGCAGATCATTGATTATGGGCATCGACACAAAGGCAAATTATCAGGTGATAAAAGCGAGGACACCGTTGGCTGAATTGGACCGTTACTCGACTACACTCCGTTCGTTGTCACAAGGCCGTGGCAGTTTCTCACAGGAGCTGGCAGATTTTGCTCCCGCGCCTTTTGAGGTGCAACAGAAATTGGCGAAGGGGATGAAAGTGGCGGAGATGGAGATGGTGTAGATATATTGGCGTTTCGCTTAGTGTTATCTAATTCCACTCTTTTGGTTTATGAAGTTGATAACCTCCCTTTTTGAGGATGACGGGAGGAAGCTGACTTTCAATTAATTTTTTTCTTCCTATAACCATAGACCCTCTTGCAACTGATGCGACCGTTTGATTATGACGACACGGTGGGAAGGCCACGAACACCCTTTTTTCGTTGAAAAGAAAATGAACTGAGCGGATGGGTGGAACCAAATCACTATCACCTGAGATGAGCATGGCTGTATCGTACTTATCCTGGAATGCGTCGACAATGAGTTGAGTAGCGATATTTACATCGGTCATTTTTTCATTTTGGCTTAACCATATATGACCACATCTGTTGCAGGTAATGGTATTCGATTGATAGTGTCCATAGATCACTTCGACATTATGGCACTCAAGGGCCTCAATGTAAGTACCCTGCCGCTTTTGCTTTACTGGATTATTGTTGACTCGTGAGGTAAAATACTTCACGCCAACAATTTGTTGATTTGGTTTGATAAGATTCTGAGCCAACTTATATACGTTG
>JAYVRH010000546.1:0-4524 GCA_043776495.1 Cyclobacteriaceae bacterium | reverse complement strand
TCGGCATCGATATTGAGCAACCCATCGGCAACATGATTGTGGATATAGGTGGAGGCACGACCGACATCGCGGTGATCGCCTTGTCGGGAATCGTATGTGACCAATCCATCCGCATCGCCGGAGACACTTTCAATCGCGACATTCTCGACTACATGCGGAGGCAGCACAATCTGCTCATTGGCGAACGCACTGCCGAGCGGGTAAAGATCGAGGTAGGGTCGGCGTTGACTGAACTTGACGAAGGTCCGGATGATTACGAAATCCGTGGTCGTGACCTTATGACGGGCATTCCCAAAACCATCAAAATTTCATATAGTGAAGTAGCCTTTGCACTGGACAAGTCGATATCAAAACTTGAAGAGGCGGTGCTAAAAGCCCTTGAACTCTCTCCGCCTGAAATTTCCGCTGACATCTATGAGCGCGGCATTTATCTCACCGGTGGCGGCGCAATGCTTCGGGGCCTGGATAAGCGCCTGGGGCTCAAAACAAAATTACCCATTCACGTGGCGGATGATCCCCTGAGGGCCGTGGTACGTGGCACGGGGGCTGCGCTCAAAAATCTGAAGCATTATCGAAAAGTATTGATGACATGATGCATGCAGCGTCTCTTTAACTTCTTCTATGAGTACCGGGCATTCTTTACTTTCCTGCTATTAGAAGTCTTTTGTGCCTGGCTTCTCATAAAAAATAATCAATACCAGAGCACCAGATTCTTCAACTCTTCCAATCATCTGGCGGCCAATATCATTGGCTTCTCTCAAAATGCCAGAGAGTACTTTTCGCTTCGCCAGATCAACGAAGAGATTTCGCGCGAAAACGCTCAGCTTCGTATGCAGGTAGAACAACAAAATCAAAGTCTCCAAACTCCTTCCACACCAAAGGACAGTCTCGTTCGATATGACTTTGTAAGCGCAAAGGTGATCAACAATTCGGTAGCACAATTTAAGAATTACATCACCATCAATCGCGGACAAGATGCAGGTCTGGAACCCGGCATGGCAGCAATCAGTACATTCGGAGCGGTTGGAAAAGTAAAATCCGTGTCAGAGCATTTTGCCGTACTCATTTCCATTCTCAACATTGACGAGCAAGTTTCAAGCGTGCTGAAACGGACCGGTAACTTTGGGACGATCCAATGGGATGGAACAGATACGCGGGAAGTGAACCTCCTCTATGTACCGCGACACGTAGAGCCGCAAGTAGGCGACACCGTGGTGACATCAGGGTTCAATGCCGTATTCCCACCAGGCATTATGGTAGGGATTGTAAGGGATGTAAAACTGAAAAAAGAAGCACTGTTTTATGACATCCGGGTGGAATTGGCGCAGGATTTCAGAAGATTGTCATTTGTTAAAATAGTTAAGAGCAAATTGAAATCAGAACTCGATTCGCTTGAGACAGTAACGGTAGGATCACCCAAATGAATCGCTCAGGAATTTTTGTGGTCTTCTATTTTGTGCTATACTCACTTGTTCAAGTCATGTTGTTTAAGCAGGTGGTGTTGTTCAATACTGCCTTTTGTTTTCTCTACGTAGCTTTCATTTTGCTGCTTCCCATAGAAACCAATACACTCATTCTGATGGGGGTAGCGTTTCTTCTTGGCTTTTGTATTGATGTTTTTTATGACAGCCTCGGCCTTCACGCACTGAGCCTGGTGCTCCTGGCTTACCTTAGAAATTACTGGCTTGCTACGATTACCCCTCAGGGAGGTTATGATGCAGGAGAAGGACCTACTTTGGCGGTCAATGGTCTTCAATGGTTCATGGTCTATTCATTACCGCTTATATTCGTCCACCATTTTGTTCTTTTTTTTACAGAGGCCGCCGGGTTTGGGGTCTTTTGGTTCACCATGTCAAAAGTGATGACCAGTCTGACTTTTACGATGTCGGTGATTCTGTTTATGCAATATTTATCTTTTGAACGAAGGAGATGAACGAAGGCAGGAAAGAAATATTCCAACTCCTCTTTGTGCTGCTCGGAATCGTCTTCCTGGTTAAATTATTTTTTATCCAGGTATTAGACGATCGTTACTCGGATATGGCAGACAGCAATGCCATTTTACGTCAGGTGGAATATCCTGTGCGTGGCTTGATCAGTGATCGACATGGAAAATTGATTGTCTTTAACGCGCCCGAATTCAAACTTGAAGTATTATTGAAAGAAGTCAATAATTTCGACTCTGCTAAGTTTTGCTATGTATTTGAAATCTCGCCCAAAGAGCTGAAGAGAAAATTCAAAGAGATGAAATTGAGGAAAGAATTCTCTCCCTATAAACCCACCCTCTTTCTCAATCAGATTTCCACCACTGATTTTGCCAAAGTTCAGGATTACCTGGATGAATTTCCCGGCTTCTACGTTCAGGCCCGTACCACCCGATCTTACTCTTCTCCGGCATTGGCGAATGCATTGGGATATGTAAGTGAAATCAGCAAGTCGAAACTGGAAGATGATGCCTCAAAAATCTACAGACAAGGTGATTATATAGGACAAAGCGGCATTGAAGCTTTTTACGAAGAGCAATTGCGTGGCACGCGGGGGGTGCGTTTCAAACTCCGCAATGTCAAAGGCATTTTGAAGGGCTCATTCAAAGAAGGAGCTTATGACACAGTATCTGTTCCAGGTCAGAATCTAATGACGGGGATTGATTTGGAATTGCAACGCTACGGTGAGTTGCTGATGAGAGGGAAAGCGGGAAGCATCGCGGCCATTGAACCTTCGTCCGGTGAAATTCTCTCGTTGGTGTCCGGGCCCTCCTACGATCCAAACTTACTCACCGGCAAACAATACAGCACAAACTTCAAGTTGATCAGTAACGACACAAATAAGCCTCTGTTCAACCGACCCTTGATGGCCCAGTATCGGCCAGGTTCTATTTTCAAAATTGCGCAAGCTATGACAGCCCTGCAGGAGGGTGTTATTACCCCTGAAACCCGATTTCAATGCGACCGTACCATCGTTGATTGTCATGATGGGCACACAAACCAGGATTTGCGCGGCGCCATCGCCAATTCGTGTAATCCCTATTTCTTAGCCGTCCTTCGAAGAATGTTAAACAAAGGAGTAGTCAACGACCCTTACAAAGATACGCGCATCGGCTTGGAGGAGTGGGACAAACACATCATGAGCTTTGGATTTGGAAAGCCACTTGGAATTGATCTCCCCAACGAAAAGAATGGGCTTGTACCAACGCCTGAATTGTACGACCGGGCCTACGACAATCGACCCTGGAAATTCTCGAACATTTACTCCATTGCGATCGGCGAGGGGGAAAATCTTGTAGTGCCTTTGCAGATGGCAAACTTCGCCGCAACCATTGCCAATAGGGGATTTTACATTACTCCCCACATCGTGAAGGGCATCGGCGAAGACTTGAAACCCCTGCCCCGCTATTTGGAGAAACATTTTACAACCATTGACTCTGTCAACTTTTATATTGCCATCGATGCCATGCAGCAGGTGGTGGACGCTGGTACCGCGCAGTACCGGGCCAAATTGAAAGACATTATTGTCTGCGGAAAGACGGGCACAGTACAAAATGATCCGAGGCCAGCTCATGCAGTGTTCATCGCCTTCGCCCCACGTGACAATCCGAAGATTGCCATTTCCGTGTATGTCGAAGATGCAGGCCAGGGGGGACGCGCAGCCGCATCCATCGCTTCATTAATGATCGAAAAGTATTTACTCGGTCATACCAACCGCCCGGCAATCGAGCAGTATGTACTGAATGGTAAATTTCTAGACGAAAAGAAGAATTGATAAGAGAAGACAACATATCAGGCAGTCTGGATTGGCCCACCATCGGGCTCTACCTTGCTATGGTCTTGTTGGGTTGGTTAAACATTTATGCAGTCGTATATGATGAGGGTGTACATCAACCTATCTTCAGTCTCACCCTAAATTCAGGACGACAATTATTATTCATCATCGCTTCCTTCGTCATCATCATGGGCATCGTCATTCTGGACATGCGCTTTTACGAGACATTCGCCTATGTGTTGTATGGGTTAACCCTGGTGCTCCTTCTTCTTGTCCCTATTATCGGCAAAGAGGTGGGTGGAAATAAAGCCTGGATTGGTGTCGGTTCGTTTGGTGTGCAGCCCTCTGAATTTGCAAAATTTGTAGTGGCCCTGACGGTAGCTAAGTATGTAAGTTCCGTCGGCTTCAGAATGGACAACCTCCGCAACCAGGCTGTTCTTTTTGCGCTGATTGGCGTGCCCATGGCCTTGATCCTTTTACAAAAAGATACTGGCACCGTTCTGGTTTTCACGGCTTTCATATTCGTCTTCTTTCGCGAAGGCATGTCTCCCTTCCTGATGATTGTTGGAATTTGTGCCGCTACCATTTTTATTCTGACATTGCTGGTTCCCAACCAGCTTTACCTGCACGGTGCAATTCTCATATTGCTTGCGCTGTTGATTGGTTTTAGAAAAAGAAAGTTGAAACGAATTGTCATCCTTTCAATTGGAGCCATCCTGATCATGGGAGTTATTGAAAGCGTGGACTATGTGATTACGGATGTATTGA
>JAYVRH010000545.1:0-16504 GCA_043776495.1 Cyclobacteriaceae bacterium | reverse complement strand
TGCAGGCATTAGAAGTTGTGAACTCGATCAATGAAAGCTGGTCAATGGATTTCATGAGTGATGCGCTGCAATCAGGACGAAAGCTAAGGACCTTTAATCTTATAGATGACTTTAACCGGGAAGCGCTGGCAATCGAAATTGATACTTCATTGCCGGCCCAAAGAATAATTCGGGTATTAGAGCAGGTTATCTCCTGGAGAGGCAAACCAAAGCGCATCCGAGTTGACAACGGTCCGGAATTTATCTCAATTTTACTTGGTGCCTGGTGTGAAGAGAGAGGCATTAAACTTCAGTTTATTCAGCCAGGAAAGCCAACTCAGAATGCCTACATCGAACGCTTTAACGGCAGCTACCGAAAAGATGTACTTGATGCATATCTCTTTGAGAACGTCGCTCAACTAAGGATGCTCACCGAGGAATTCATGGAGGATTACAATTACGATCGTCCGCATGATTCTCTTGGGGGGCGCAGTCCTGCGGACATGCTGGCTGTGGATTTATGGAAAACTCGCGACGAGTTTCCCACAAACCCACAAGCGGATACGATTATTGTTAATGAAAATCTCTAATTTAGGATTGTCCTAAAAAGGGGGAGCTTACATAAAGTCGGCTGTCGTTACAATTTTCTTGTTAGGCTCAATTTCTAAATATGTGCCTTCAGAAATAAACATATTGCCATCAGGCATTGGCATACTGTATTTCCATTTGCCTCCAACTTTGAAGTTGTGTTCTATCACATTTATCTTCATTCCTTTTGGAGCCCACCATTGAATAACATGGTCGGGATTTGTCCATGCTTCCCAAACTAGTTTAATAGGAGCATTGAAAACCTTTTTTAATGAAAGCGTCCTGTTTTTAGCGTTATTTATTTTGCTCATCTTTTTCGTTTTTTAGTTTTTGACTTTAGTTTATTTAAATGACGTTCAAAGTTGTCTATTCTTTCTTCCCATTGTTTGTGGAATTTCTCTATCCATAGAAATGCAGGAATAAGATTTTGTTTTTGAATTTTGCAATAGCGCTCCCTTCCTTTCTGTTCAATTTCTACAATGCCACATTCAGTCAAATGTTTTATGTGTTGCGATACTGCTGATCTGCTAATATGGAATTTGTCAGCAATTGCGTTGAGCGTCATTTCTTCATTTGCAAGAAGGTCAATAATCTGCCGTCTATTCGGGTCAGCAATTGCTTGAAAAGCATCTCGTCTTATTCTTGTCGGCATAATATGTAAGTGAACCCTTACACAAATAAATGAGTAAGTGTTCGCTTATGCAAGTTATTTTTAAGAAAAGATTTTGATAGTCGGATTATCGTGGTAAGTCATTGAGAGTCAATTTTTTTCAGCATAAGATTTAAGTCCGTTGAAGAATTTTTTTATTCCAGTGTCAGATTGCTTGTGGATCATAATGCTGTCAAGCAATTTTCCAAACAAACCAAACTTTACAGTATATTCCATTACTTGCTTTACTTTTACTTGATTTCCAATTCTCTCAAAGTTGTAACTATGCTTTAGCTCTTGTATTGGGAAAGAGCATTCTGTTAGTTGATATGTTAGTGCTTCGTTTTTTTTGAACACCGTAACCTTTTCATTAAACCAATTTTTTCCGTCCATCATATCCACTTTTCTTTTCGCTCCTATACCAGTTTTTTCTGTTGAGATTAAAGTAGACTTCTTAACTGTTGGATCATACTTCTCCAAGAGCTCAAGGTTTGTAAGAATGTCCCAAATCTTTTCAAGGCCTGTATTTACTGTGATTTCGTTGTGGATTGTTGCCATAAGTTTATGTTTTATGTTATGCAAATTTACACAACTACTTGTTAAATGCAAGTGGTTAATTACCTTTGTCTCATGGCTATACAAAAAAAGAGGTCAGACTGTCCAATTAATTACGCATTGGAAATATTTGGAGATAAATGGACGTTCTTAATTGTCCGCGATCTGATGTTCAAAGGCAAACGCTATTATGGAGAGTTTATACAAATGGAAGAAAAGATTGCTACCAATATTCTCGCAGATAGGTTGTCTTCATTGGAAAAGTCTGGGATTGTCACAAAGACTGTCGATGAGCAACACAAGTCAAAGCAAGTCTATAAACTTAGTCCAAAAGGAATTGATTTATTGCCAGTATTGGTTGAAGTTATTCTTTGGTCGGCTAAGCATGATAAAAAGTCAGCGGCTGACATAAAATTTGTCAACCAAGCGAAAAGAGATCGAAACAGACTACTTGAAGAAATCGAGGCTAAGTTGAAGTCTGAGCTGTCAAAGTGATTCAAATTTGTCCACTGTAAGTGGAAATGATTGGCTCTTTTGCTTGCTTTGGTGTCGCGAGGGAATGAGCAGCAAGCAAAAGAGCCAATGCGGGTGGCATATGTCCCGCGGCATTGTGCATAACCTTCGACTATGGGCAGCATGACCTTTATAGTGTGATCTTTTAGTTTTCAGAGATGCCGCAATGTCAGTTCAACCCAACAAACTGACTCAACTTCTGTGATGGCCGGAACCCTTAGAGAAGTGCATTCAATGCTTCAATGCATACCGGGCATTTTGGTTTCCTTGAAATCAGCGGGTACGGTAAAATCCGAAGCACTAAGACTTTCTCTTTTGATTTCAGCGACCTCCATCACCATGTTGCCATCGGATGATTTGAATTCCATCTTCAGTGGTACACCATTCATCTGCTCATAATACGTCGCTTGCCCACCCCGGCCTGAGCCCTGACTGGCAAGGCTTTTCATATCGATGTCCTTGATATCTGTAGTCGTCCAAAAGAAATGCGTTGAAGGCTTACCCCCGTCCATTACCTCGACAATATATTTTGAGCAACTATAGCCGAGAATCTTCATGGTTTCGCTCGTCTTGGTAACCTTTGGAGGCGTAGCATTCGCCGGACTTGAACCTTCCTTTCCCTGTGGAAGTGTGGTATAGGTTTTATTCTTTCGGTCAATCTGGACGCTAGGTTTATCCTTCACGTTGAGCACTTCCGTCCCGTCCATCATTCCACCCTCCATCATAGAAATGCTTTTATCACCTTTGATCTTCATGATCATCCCTTTTGGCATCATCGCATTGGGGTCCATCCCTCCTTGCGATATCTTCATCATTTTCTCCATCTGGGCTTTCATTTGAGGGTTGGAATCCATCATCTTCTTCATCTCAGGGTCGTTCATCTGCTCCTGCATCTCCTTCATCTCAGCTTGCCTTTTGGGATCATTTTGTTTCTTCTGTGACGCCTCCATTTCGGCTTTCATTTTCGGGTCGGTGAATTCCATTTTCATGGTCCACCTCATAGTACCCTCGAAACTCTGACTCCGGCTCTGAAACACCATCAAGAGCAGTGCCATTGTGAGTAATTTTTTCATATGATTTAGGTTTTTATTTTTAAGTCTATTTACCATTCACAGTCTCTAGGAACTAATGAATCGGCTGAACGCTCCATTTACGCATCCACCAAATTCCGGTTGATCGTCAAATGTCTTACTCGTGCCCCGCCATTTTGGTATCATGTTTACCAATTTTAAACTTTGATTGCTGAGGAGCGAAATTACGAAATAACTCCTATCAAAAAACGGCATTACTATTGATTAATGTTTGAACATGGGAGAATAAATTGTGCCCTGTTAAATGCTTAACATTGGCCAGCAAAAAAAAGCTCCAATCACCAGGGGCTTTTCATTTGCGGCTTTCATTTCTTTGAACTCATCTCTGGTTCTAACATTAACGTAAAGCTGGTCGCGCCGTAAATCTCATAGCTGCCCTGCACATTAGCCGCTCTTTATACCATGTTGCGCCTTGCGACCCCTTCATTTTGTTGTACCACTGCGGCCAGTTTATATGAATTCAAACAGAATTAACCCAGAAGAAGCCGCTATACTTTCAAAGAAGTTATCAAATTAATTGCAAATCAATCAATCAACCACTTTACGGGCTACTTTTTATTAAGAAACACTCTAAATAAAGCTGCAACAATTACCTGTCACTCCCTTTCCTAATGACCTGTCAATGCAGTAATTTTGATCTCTATACTCCTATGAAAAAACTGCTGCTGTTTATTTTATTGACTGCCATTTGGACCGCCTGTCATAAAGAAGTGGAGCCGGGTTGCGATACTCTTGCCACCGTGACAGACCTTTCTGCTACCGGAGGCTGTGGGTTTGGATTCACGCTGGAAGACGGTACCATTGTGATAGCTGAACAACGCAAAAAAAAATGTGGACATCAACACAGCGATCCACTATCAAACTTCACTTTGGTGGATGGAATGAAGGTGAAGATCGGCTATGAGATCGAGCACCACCATTCATCTTCCTGTCCAACGGGAACTGTTGTGGAAATTACCTGCATTGAACAAATCTCTTCAGAAAAGAAGTAAGATACCGGCATGGCTGCCGTTTCATTCTGCAACAAATCTTAAGCATGGCATACTCGATTCAAGCCCACCAATCCAATTGGGAAAGCGAAAATCATAAAGGTCGACTTTATCCTACCTTTGCGGCATGCAAAATGAACCAAACGCCGTATACGCTGAATATTTAAAGAATCTCTCCATCACTCAGTTCACTGAGATGCAGGAAACGGTGATTGCAAAAGCTGCTTCCCATGAAAATCTTGTGCTGCTGGCGCCCACCGGGTCTGGCAAAACGCTGGCCTTCCTAATTCCAATACTAAATCGGCTGAATATTCGATCAGAGCATGTGCAGGCATTGATTGTGGCACCTTCCCGCGAGTTGTCGCTGCAGATTGAACAGGTTTTCAGAACCATGAAGACCTCTTACAAAGTGAGTTGTTGCTATGGCGGTCATTCGGTCAAGATTGAGCAAAACAGTTTAAGTGAAGCACCTGCGGTCATTATTGGGACACCAGGCAGGCTGGCAGACCACATTCGAAGAAAGTCGTTCGATGCATCCAAAGTCAAGATCGTGGTGCTGGACGAATTTGACAAGTCCCTTCAGATGGGCTTTCAGGATCAGCTCAAAATAATTTTCAGTGCATTGAGCGGGAGGCAACAACATATACTTACATCCGCTACCCGACTCGATCCCCTGCCAGACCTGCTGCCGTTCAAGAAAGCAGAGACGCTAAGTTATCTGAGAGAAGAGGCGGCGTCGAAGTTAAAATTGAAACTGGTGCACACCAGAAGTACTGACAAGGTAGAAGCCCTCATGAGGCTGGTGGCAGGATTCAATCAAGAGGTGTGTCTGGTATTTTGTAATCATCGAGAAGCCGTAGAACGCATCAGTTCCCTTTTTGCCAGTCATCAATTTGAGCATGGCATTTTACATGGAGCGATGGAACAGATTGACAGAGAGAAAAATCTAATAAAATTCAGAGGCGGCGCCCACAATGTGTTGATCGCAACTGATCTCGCTTCCCGTGGTCTTGATATTCCTGAGATCAGGCACATCGTTCACTATCAATTGCCATTGCAACAGGAGGCTTTCCTTCACCGCAATGGTCGCACAGCACGCATGCACGCGGAGGGCGATGCGTACTTAATCCTGGCGGACGATGAAACGCTGCCTGAATACATTGATAAATCAGTGGAAACACTTGAACTGGGTAAAAAGCTCCTCCTCCCGCCGCCGCCTGCCTATGCTTGCTTGTACATCAGCGCTGGCAAAAAAGATAAAATCAGCAAAGGCGATATTGTGGGACTTCTCACAAAGAAAGGCGGCTTGCATGGAGAAGAGATTGGATTGATCACCACGCTGGACCACTCTTCCTATGTATCTATAAAGCGACCATTGGTAGATAAAGTGTTGGCAAACATAAAGAATGAAAAGCTCAAGAAAGAAAAGGTGAAAATTGAAGTGGCTAATTAGGAGCACCTGGCTACCTTAGGAGGTTCGCGGTTTTTTGATGTTTCAGCAAAAATACCGCGATCTTCAAATCTAATTTAACAGGTAATGTTTGGATCGCATGAATTTCGGTCTGACAGAACTGATCATTTTTTGTGTTTCATTGTTTAGTTCGAAGGTCGCGGCACCTGAGACGAGGCCGCGAAGACAACCACAGGATGAGATCAAGAATTATTAACTTTAAGCGAGAATAAAAAATTTCACAAAATGAAGATCAGGGCTATCATAACCGGAGTAACTGGAATGGTGGGTGAAGGGGTGATGCATGAATGTCTGCTCCATCCTGATGTCGAGCAAGTGCTGGTGATCAACCGAAAGCCTTGTGGCGTCTCGCATCCAAAACTGAAGGAGATTATCCATGGTAATTTCTTTGACCTCTCTGTCATCGAGGACCAATTAAAAAACTTTAATGCCTGTTTCTTTTGTCTGGGTGTGTCTTCCGTTGGCTTAAAAGAACCCGAGTACACCAGATTGACCTATGACCTCACTTTGAATGTGGCTAAGACGCTTGTAAAACAAAATCACGACATGACCTTTTGCTATGTTTCCGGATCGGCTACCGACAGTACTGAAAAAGGAAGCAGCATGTGGGCAAGAGTCAAAGGCAAGACCGAAAACCACTTGATGCAATTGCCTTTCAGGAAAGCTTACATGTTCAGGCCGGGTTATATGCATCCTACGCCAGGTTTGAAAAATACGCTGAAGTATTATGCTTGGTTGTCCTGGCTCTATCCACTGTTCAAGGTTCTTTTCCCTGGTTTTGTATCCACCCTGAAAGAGCTGGGGTTAGCAATGATTAATGCTGTTAGCCAAGGATATGATAAGTCCATATTGGAAGTCAAGGATATCATCAAATTGGCCGGACTTGAAAAAAAATAGATAAACATCAAAACATATGATCTTTAAAAATGTAATAAGTTGGTTTGAAATCCCTGCGACAGACCTCAATCGGGCGCAAAATTTCTATGAACGAATCTTTGGCATGAAGATGACTGCCATTGACCTGGAGAACATAAAAATGAGATTGTTTCCGGTGGAAGAACCCATGGGTGTGGGTGGCTCCCTGGTGGATAGCGGTGGTTTTCACAAACCCTCTGCTTCCGAAGGGCCCCTTCTTTATTTAAATGCAAATCCAGATGTTCAAAACGTGCTGAACAAAGTTGAAGAAGCCGGAGGGAAAATCATCGTACCAAAGACAGAGATATCACCCGCCTTTGGGCACATGGCCGTGATTGTGGATACGGAAGGCAACAGGATCGCCCTTCACTCTGTTCCTCAAAGGAAAGAGTAATACTTATCGCTGAATGATTTTGTTGATTGGCATGTAATAAATGTCACCCCATCCATTGCCCCAACTGTCCAACTTGGTATTGATTTCCTTCCAGGTCAGTTTTCTAAGCTCATCGTTCAACGGCGTCGGACGTTCGCTCGTAAAATAGAACGTGTCTTTATAAACGAATGGACAGTAATCAAGCCGGCTTGTATTGACTGTGGCTCCAAGATTTTTGGTAATGGACCATTTGCCATCGGCATTTCTATAACTAATGTACAAGTCCCCCGTCCCCAGATCACCCTCACCTCCCTCAGCAGAGAATAGGATGTACTTTTCATCCGGGTCAACGAAAGCATTAAACTCATCGAGTTTTGAATTTATCCCTGCTCCTATATTGATTGCTTTTTGAAATTGGTTGTTCTTCCATGGGCACTTATAAATATCCTCTTTGCCCAAAACGTCTGACCTTATTCCTGTGAAGTAAAGCGATCCATCATTGGTAATGGATGGGTAGTATTCATCTTCAGAAGAGTTCACTTCCATCCCCGCATGAATCGGTTCACTCCATTTTCCATTCGCTTTTTCCACAAACCAAATATCATAATCCTTCTTACTTCCTCCGGTGATCAGGGGCCGGTTCGAGACAAAGAATAGCTTTTTACCATCTGGAGAAAATGCAGCCTCCAGATCTGAAAACTGCCCTGAGAAAGAAGCAACTTCAGCTTCGCTCCATTGATTTCCATTCATCGTTCTGTGCACGATTACGCTTACCCCATTTCGAAGGGCCTGAATAGTATAATACATGTCCTTACCATCGGGTGATATGGCCAAGTCCCGTTCGTTGTATCCTGTCGACACTGGCAGGAAAACCCGGGGTAAATTACCATCCACAGTTTGTGCCATGGATGTCAGGATTGGCAATAGAAAAGCTAGGATGACCAGTGCTAATTTTTTCATCGCGATTTTTTTGAGTCATTGAATCTAGAAAGGAAAAGTAATTCACTGTTTCATAGAATACAATGACGTAGTTAGTAGCATATATCAGCTTTACGTTAAATGGATATTTCAGCATTCATATGAGACGCTTAAGTAGATTTTGACACCTCCAAAAAGAAAAGCTCCTGTATGAGGAGCTTTTCAATAGAACCCAATAGCATTCGTTTACTTAGTCTTTGTTTGATCCTTGTGCGCCTTGATTTGCTTATCCAAAAGCTTCTTGTCTCCCACTACCACCAGTGTCATGTCCTCATAATTAAAATAATCCCTTGTCATTTGAGATACCTTCTCGGGAGTAACCGCATAGATATTTTTCACCTTGTTCGTCAGGTAGCCATCATCAAGGCCATGTTGATCGATGAAATTCAATTGACCAATAATACCTCCAGGGGTAGAATTTTGCCTCACAAAGACGCCTGCTTCATACCGCTGGATGCCTTCGAGTTCATCTTTGGAGGGAGGTTCGGTTTGCAGTCTCTTGATCTCTTTTGAAATCTCCTGAAGTGAAGCTCCCGTGTGTTCACTGGTTACGTCAGCCTGCTCAAACCAAACGGCAACGCGGTGGCGGCTTTGTATAGAACTAAAAGGTGAATACGTATAGCCTTTATTTTCACGGATGTTGCTGGTGATGCGCGAACCAAAGGATCCTCCCAAGAGAGAATTGGTGATTTGCAGAGCCTGGTAGTCCGGCTTTGATGGGTCAAGCGTCGGTATGCCGAGCCTGATAGTGGATTGGGGTGCGTTTGGCCTGTCAAGGATCGCTATTTCATTCGAGCGGGTGGCAATGGCCTGTGGATAACTAATTTCAGGTCCCTCCTTCCAGGCATCAAAGGAGTCTTCAATGGATTTGGTGACAGCTGCTTCATCAAATTTCCCCACGACATATATTACAGAGCGTTTCGCACCAAAGTTCTTTTCGTAAAAACTCTTTACCAAACTCATGGAATAGCTTGTTAACATCTCTTCCGTTGGAAAATACCGTCCATAAGGGTGGTCTTTGTAGATGATGGAAAAGAATTTCTCATTTGCCTGCGACTGGGGTGTTGATTTCTGAACACTAAGCTGCCTTTTCAAGTCACTTCTAAGTCTTTCTAATTCACTTTCAGGAAAAGCAGGATTCATGACAATGTCACCAATCACCTTTATCAAATCGGGCGCATACTCAGAAAGTACTGAGCCGGTCACTGTCACGACATCCATGCCCGCATTGATGTTTACGTCCCCTCCCATTCTGGCCACTTTCTTTGAAATCGTTTTGAAGTCCATGGTAGTGGTGCCTTCCTTCATTAATTGAACGGTGAGGTCGGCCAGCCATACCTGGTTTGCTTCCTCATGTATATTGCCGGTTTTGATGATCAGGTTAATGTTCACCTTAGGGACTGCACCATATTGCACAAGGTCCGAGCGCAAACCATTTTTTAACTGACCTTGCTTCTTGTTGGGTAGCTTAAAATCTTTTGGTGTGCCCCCGACAGGAGGTGTTTGCTTTTGAGCTTGAACCAGAGCAAAGGAGCAGACAAGAATAAGAACGATTGATAATTTTTTCATTTTGATTCTGGTTTAGCAGGTTGTGAGATCAGAATGGTTCTGTTGGTTGGCCTCAAATACTCTTTCACTGTTTTCTGTATTACATCCGCCGTCACTTTCTTGAATTCACTCTCCAGGGTATTGATTCGGGCAGGATCATCATCAAACAGTGCAAAGCTCGCCAGTAAGTCTGCCCTGCCGAAGCCAAACAAATCCGTCATATCATCATAAAGGCGAGACCGGATTTTCACAATGGCAAGATCAAGTTCATCTTGTGACACGCCTTTTTCAAGCTCTGCAATTGACTTATCAAACTCAGTCAAGATTGAATCGGAAGAAACGCTTGAATCAAAAATCAGGTCTGCCATCCAGATCATCGGTCCCTGATAATTGTACATATTGCCCAGGTAATTAATGCCACCACTCACGTTATCAGTATAACCCTTGCTTTGAACAAGGGATAAGTTCAGTTTACTGTCTTTGCCCTGCAATAGTATTTGATCGATGAGCCCCATTGCATAATACTCGGGCGAATTGCGTTCCGGCATTTTGTAAGCAATCGCAATCGCAGGTTTTGTGGCCAGTTTATCTTCTTTAGTAAACCTCTTTTCCTTCTCCTGTTTAGGCTCTGAAATGTCTGGCTTGGGTGGAAGGACAGAAGAAGGTATGCTGCTAAAATACTGATCTACCCATTTCTTTGCATCCTCGATTTCAAAATCACCTACCACGGAAAGTGCGGCATTGTTGGGTGCATAGAATGTTTTGAAAAAGCTATTTACGTCCTCCAGCTTAGCCGAATCAAGATCAGCAAGGTCTCCGTAAAAATTATGTGCATTGTACCAGTTTTCATTGGCATACTGCGGCATGTCTAACCATGGAAATCCTCCATAAGGTTGGTTCAACACATTTACTTTGACTTCATTCTTCACCACACCTTTCTGATTGGTCAGGTTGTCCTCAGTGATGGCCAGTCCCTTCATTCGGTCACCCTCGGCCCACAAGGCCGTCTCCAGTTTGTGCGATGGCATGATTTCAAAATAGTTGGTAAAATCAAAACGAGTGGAGCCATTGAGTGTACCCCCATTTTGCTGGACTAACTTGATAAACTCCATTTTTCCAAGGTTTTCTGAACCTTGAAACATCATATGTTCAAATAAGTGAGCAAAACCGGTACGGTCTTTTGGTTCGATCCGGAAACCGATGTTATAGTATACTGCTACGACCACGGTAGGTGCTGTTTTGTCTTGTGATAGGGCTACCTTAAGGCCATTCTTCAGCTTATAGTATTCCACTGGCACCTGGAAGGCAGAATTTTTCTCCTCTCCCTTTTTGCCGGTACAAGCCGTGAAGGCAAAGGCTAGCAGCAAAGGCCAGCACATCGCGAAACAAGATTTTGTATGATTCATGAAGTTTCGATGGGTTAAACTGAATTACAAGGTAAGACGAAGCCCCGAAAATAAAGTTTAGAACCTTTTGGTCATATTTTATTAAAGTTTCCATATCGGGATAAGCGGTTTAAATTGCGGGTCAAAATAAATATAAAATAATCCATAAAGTTACCCAAGCTTAAGCAATCTAGTTTTTCACCTTATTGTCACGATGCAGTTCCTCTTGTTTTACCTGGCCTATCCCTTCATCTACCTGATCGCGTTATTACCATTTAATGCGCTTTACAAAGTATCTGATTTACTATATCACGTGCTGCGGCTGACAGGCTACCGCCAGCCTGTGGTTCTTGAAAATCTGAGAAATTCGTTTCCAGATAAGAAGCAGGGTGAAATTGAGGCTCTGAGTAAAGCCTATTATCATTATCTCTGTGATTTGATCCTTGAGACGGTGAAGACACTCACCATGACTGAACAAGAGGCAAGGGAACATTGCCTGTTCCACCGTGCAGAGTGGCTGGATAAGTATTTTGATGAAAAGAGAAGCATCATTCTAGTCATGGGACACTATGGAAACTGGGAATGGGCTGGGCCGAGTTTTACCATTAACACAAATTTTCAATTGGTAGTGATTTATCAACCACTATCTAATCCTTACTTTGAGAAAATGATGGTGCGCACGCGCACAAAGTTCGGAACGAAGATCACTCCCGTAAACCAAACGCTCAGAGACATGGTAGCAAGGAGGGGAATGATATCCGCGACTGCTTTGATTGCCGATCAAACGGCTCCGGGGGACAATGCTTTTTGGACTACCTTCCTTCATCAAGACACGGCTGTATTCACGGGCCCGGAAAAGCTTTCGAACAAATTTGACTATCCCGTTGTTTATATTCATGTGAAGAGAGTAAAGCGCGGGTACTATGAGCTTTTTCCAGAACTATTGTTTGCCAACCCTAAAGAAACAATTGAAAACGAAATTTCACAGGGCTTCATGAAACGGCTTGAAAAGGAAATCCTGATCGATCCAACTTTCTGGCTTTGGTCCCATCGCAGATGGAAGCATAAGCGCTAATAAACCAGATTAACCGAGGTCGTCAGATTGTCGAAATCATTGCTGAGTAAGGGTGAAGCCCATTTCACAATCACTGACCGTAGCCATGGCCTTAAGGCCGTGGTTAAGCAAAAATATTCTTAATCGGGCTTTCGCCCATGAAGCGAAAATTTGAAATGCAGCCTCGGATTAGGAATATAAATGATTTCGTTAAATTTGCAGCGGAATGTATCGAACTATGCGAACTGGCAAAGAATTAATAGTGGCAAGCAAGCAATTTGCTGGTGAAAATCCACTCAGAAGCTGGGTAGAGGTGTTGATGACCATTTTGTTGGCGGTAGTGCTTCTTGCTGCTACAGCCATCGACAGCATACCTGTGTTGATTAGGGTGTTTCTTAGCATTTGTTGCGGCCTTACCCATATGCGGCTTTTTGTCATCTACCACGACTATCAGCATCGCGCCATTTTACAGCGGTCGAAGCCTGCCGAATGGATGATGAAAGCCATGGGCGTTTATCTGATGGCACCGGAAACCATTTGGAAGCGTACCCATGAACATCACCACAACAACAACTCAAAGCTTACCATAGCGGGCATCGGTTCATATCCTACCATCAGCAAGGCGCGGTTTCTTAGCTTGACGAAAATGGAGAGGCGCATATACTTGATCAACCGCCATCCGCTAACGATCTTACTTGGGTACTTTACCCTCTTCACTTATTGGTTAAACTTGAAATCTTTTTTCCAAAGCCCTTCAAAGCATATTGACTCCATTGTTTCTATCACTTTGCACTGGAGCTTAGGCTACGCTGCGTATTATTTTCTAGGGTGGGACTCAGTCGTCATGACCTGGTTTCTTCCTTTCTTCCTGGCCTATGGCATGGGTTCATATGTATTCTATAGCCAGCACAATTTCCCAGGCGCCAAGTTCAGAGAGAATCAGGACTGGACCTATGATAATGCGGCGCTTTCCTCTACCAGCTACATGGTCATGAATCCTGTGATGCAGTGGTTCACCGCCGACATTGGGTTCCATCATGTTCACCACTTAAATTCGAGAATTCCTTTCTACAGGCTTAAAGAAGCATTAAGAAGTATGCCTGAGTTGGCGAATGTTGCCACCACTTCCTGGAGCCCAATTGAGATGTGGAGATGCTTCCGTCTTAAGGTCTGGGATCCTGAACTTGAGTCAATGATTACGCTTCGGCAATTAAGACTTCAGTTGGTTTGAAGACTTTTTTCTGAAATCTAGGCTAGACTAAATGTATAAGCTCAAGAATTGCACCTGGCTCGCACTTTTCTTAGAAGACTTGGAAGAGGCTGTCGGTTTGCGATGTGCTATCGGTTCCGGCTGGCTAGCTTCTTAGGGTCTTTTTCAGTTGGGAAAAAGTCAGTCACATAAACCGTCTTGCTCTTCTGGTCAACGCAATATATGATCTTCACACTTGCCCTTGGGGTGCGCTTGAACAAAATATAGCGATAGGATTTTTTTCTTCGACCTAATTTTCTTTCCTGGCTGCCCCTGTGGTATAACAAGTCCAGGCTCATGACCATTTCACTTAGCTCCCTTGCAACTTCCTCCGCCCTGTCAAGGGACATATGTTCATACAGGTATTCGACCAGTTCGTAAAAATGGATCTCAGCTGAAGAGGTGATTACAACTTCATACCTGCCCGCTTCTTCTTTTGCCACAACTCAAATTCACGTTTAAATGTTCCTGCTTTTTTTACCCTGCCCGATGCAATATCCCGTTCCGACGCTTCCGCCCTTTGGTTCATTGTCACCTCTTCGTCTAAAATCTCTTCCTTGCCTAAAAGTCGTTTGATGTATGAAAGTACCTTGCCCTGGTGTTCTGTTTCCAGCAAGACCAAGTGGCTGAGGAGTTCTTTGCTGATGGCATTTTCTGTTCTCATAAGATCTCTTTTTTTCCGTCCAAAGATATGGATTTCGGTTTTGATTTTATCCCAAAGGATGAAACTTCATCTCCGCTGCCGCAGTGTTGTGTGCAGGCACTGGCGCGGCCCACTTGTGGCATTCATAATGGCAGTCTCCGAAACCCCTATTCTCAATGCGATCGCTCAGGACTCAGCTGGAACCGATTATGTGAACACCCGGAATAGTGGGGTAACTCCACAATATCAAATTCTTGTATAGCGCACCATTGTGCATAGCTTGCAGAAGTCTCAATTGTACCACGAGTACTTGTCCTTTACAATGAGAAATGGTGACATGCCCCTTCTTTAAAACATAAATCCCACCCTCAGCGCCAGAACCATTATTTTCCCGCTATTCGAGACAAAACTATTTTCAAAATTGAGTTCCAGAAATAGGGCTTTGTTCCCGGAAGTCTTTTTCTTAATACCGGCACCTGCCCAAACTGCGAAAGAGGACTTTGACATGCCTAAATCAGTATCCTTTACTTCTACTGAAGTATTCAATTTCGTTGTCTGATGGACACTTGAATTCAGAGAAAGGAATTTTTGAGCAGCCAAACCGAAACTGAAATACGGATTTAAAGTATTCGATCGGCTTGTTATTCTCAACCCGGCCAGCAGCGAAAGGCGACTGTAAGCAACCGTGGTTACACTCATCTGATTAATATCATAACCACCAACATTACCAGCGTAAGTATAGGATGCATTGAAATTGGCCTTTGTATAGACAAGCTCACTTTGAATTGATAACTTGGAAGAGGGCCCTTTGCCACCGAACAAAGCTGTTATGCCAAAAGTTGGCTGAGACGAGGCGGCAAAGTCCGAATTGTACAAATATGACTCATTTACGTATGAAGAGGGCGCTCCGAAAGAAAGATTGGAAATCGTTTGGCCGGCAAAGAAACCCAAGTGATTGGTTCTCTTCAATTCCGTTGAAGGAAATTCCCGGTAAGGCAATGAGCGGCAAGTGTGGTATAACTTGAGTAATTCAATCAGCTTCTCTTCAATGATGGTTACTTTCAGGGCTGCTTCCTTCGCAGCAGGACAATCCTGAAGTAGGATATTGAAAATGCCTGTATTGGTTTGATAATTCTTCAATGCCTGGCTTGTACTTGCTGTCTTTTCCTGGACCAAAGCAAAACGACCCCTCTGATCCGACCCGATAATGTATCGCCCGTGGTACATAACCAGATTAACCTCACCTCTTACCACTACTTTAACAAAAATGGGTGTTGACGGAAGGTCCTTGGTATTTATATTTTCTACCCGATCGTAGACATTGCCCGATTTAAATCCAAACGATTTGACCCGATCCATCGACAAGCTTTCGTTGGAAGACTTAAGCTGCGAACGGAATTCTAAACCCTGGTCATAGTCACTCTTATACTCAATATAGCCACGAACAGTGTCTGATGTGTTGGTCACATAAAAGCCAGGGCCAAATTTGTCCTGCGCAAAAGCTCTCGCAAATAAAAAAATGGTGAGGAAACAGGTTGTTAGAAATCTCATGGTAGATAGGGTTTGCTCCTTTTGGGCTATGTTTACGGTAAACTTTTCTGATTTATGATCAAATTCCTTTCGTCGCATCCTATTGAAGTGTATTACTGGGCACTTGGGTTAATCTTATAATTGTATTGGTATGTCTTCAGAATATTTCTTTTGTCATCCTTCATAAGTTGAAGCCTGCCAAGCACATCATATTCGTAATAGGAGCATACGTTGTTGGCATCGGTCATTGATAAAACCCCCAGGCCTGGTTCATAAGTGTACGTGGTCATCTCTACCCCCTTGGGGTACATACGCACTTCGTCAAGAGAGTATCCTGTCTGTCCTACAACCTGATCCGGCGGAGTGGTGGAAGTAGTGGTCACAGATAATTCATTGTAAGTCCAGGTTCCACCGGCAGCAGGTCGTTGCCAATACGTTACTACATAGGTTCCCATCTGCCCGGGCATGATCAAGTTGAATGCGCCATTAAATACCTTCTTTCCTGTTTTAGATGCGGCATCACTTGAACCTGTTTCCTCAAAGCTTGTATGGAATGCAAGCGGACGCGAAATATTGGTTTGATAATTGGTGGTCACATTAATGGCACAATAGCCGCCGGGAAACCCACTGGAAGTATAGCAATACTGATAGGTACCAGCCGGAAGAAATAGGGATTCATTGTAAGATCCAGGCGTGTAAGATTTTGTAAAATAAATGGTGGAGCCAGCCTTCAAGGACAATGTTGTTGAAAGTCCGGCAGCACCTTGTAGGCTTACTGCCAAAGACACCGTTTGGGGGAACTGGAGCGTAATGGTACCCGGACTGAGGTTCGTGCAAGATGAAACATTTGCTGTTATCGTGTTTCCGGAAATTGTACTGGCTGGTGCGGCCATTGGCACAGTCGCATTTTTGATTTGAGCAATCGGATATTTATTGTTGTAACCCCAGAGGTACGAAACGTTTACACCATCATTTTTCTTGATCACCGCAAGGT
>JAYVRH010000544.1:0-4578 GCA_043776495.1 Cyclobacteriaceae bacterium | reverse complement strand
TGACCATTTCAAAATCTCTTTTGCTGCCAATGCCTGATCGCGAATATTGAGCTGACCAATTTTTCTATAAATGGATTTCCTCCAAGCCCGTCCTTTGGGTGCAGGTGTTCCTCGCCCATCGACCGACATATAAATATATCCTTCTTCAGTCAGGTCGCCTTTGAAAAACCTGTTATTGCCTATACCAAAGCGATCAAGGACTGTCTGGCCTGCAGGCTCCGTGTAGACAAGAAAAACCACCGGATATTTTTTTGTGGGATCGAAATTTTTTGGCTTCATCATCCAACCATCCATTTCAATGCCTTCCTCGGTTTTTATCTTGAAGAATTCAGCCTTCTTGGAGGATGGCAAGGAAGTTAATTTTGATTGGATGCTCTCATGCTCATCCAGGGCTTTGTGTTTGCCAAGATCCAGCAGCTCTGAGACCGGCCTTGTGGACATATTGGAAAAGGAATGCTCTGCGAATTTTGCGTTAGGGGAGATGTCGTATCCATGGGTGCCTTCCAATCCTGCAGGTGTCACCAATTCTAATTTCCCCTTGCCATCGAGTTTGGTCTTATACAAGTACTTCTGGGTAGCGTTGGCAGGAGAAGCAATGAAATAGACATAATTACTCTTTTCATCAAGGGCCAGAAAATCAATCACGTCATAATCACCTTTGGTAATTAATATTTCCCTGGAGTCATCTTTAGAGATGCGATACATATGCGACCAGCCGTCTTTCTCACTCATCCACAAAAACTCATTCTTGCCATTGAGCCAAAGGAATTCATGACGGAAATCCAGTGCACGCCCATTTCCAGAGAAAGAAAACAAACTAATCCAGGCTTCATCTCTTTCTGTGTAAATCAGTTTGGCTTCACCTGTCGCCGACTGACAAGAAAAAATTCTACTTTCGTTTTGTTTACGATTTAATTGTTGAACCAGAATTTCAGAAGAGGAGTGCCACTCCATCCGCGGGAGGTAATGCTGTTGAGGATCGCCAGGAATGTTGAGCCAATTGGTTTTTCCATTTTCAATATCGATCACTCCAATGCGTGCAGGTGATGGACTTTGCCCGATGGTAGGGTATTCGACAGGGATAATTTTTGAATAGGCCGAATCCGTGAGATTCATCATATAATAATCACGGATCTTGTTGGCATCGATCTGCCAGTAGGCAATGTGTTTACTGTCAGGTCCCCACTGAAATCCGTCGCGACAACCAAGTTCTTCCTCATAGGCCCAATCGAAAGTTCCATTGATTAACTTTCTGTTGCCGTTGGTCGTAAGTGCTGAGATTTTTCCGTCTGCGAGATTTTCAACATATAAGTTTTGTTCGCTCACATAAGCTACCTTGCTGCCGTCGGGAGAGAATTTGGCGAACATAAGTGAAGCTTCAGGCCTACCTGCACCGAGCTTTTTCAATGCCTTGCTTTTTAAATCCAATACCCAGTAGTCGCCACGCGTATCCAGACGCCAGACTTTTTTTGAATTCGTATAAATCAACACCTTTTGTGCGTCGGGTGATAAGTTGAATGCCCTTAACGGAAGGGCTTTGTCCTGACCGGAGGGCGTCAGGTCTGGTTTTGAAATGAATGTAGATGGCGTATTGGACGGAAGGCTATAACGAATGACTTCATTTGACTCGATCTTGAAATAAGCGGTGCCCTCTGCTGACCAACTTATTCCTCCGGGCTGCGCCATGAGGGTAACACAGGAAACCAGCATGATAATCAGTGAGAGCATTCTTTTTGTTTTGCAGGAAGCGTTCATACCGTTACTTTATTTGGTGATATGGCTCAAAGGTAGAATTTGTGCCCGGGATTTTGGGTGCCGAACACCATCTGGAGTATTAAGAGTACCTTTGCCGCTTATTGAACAATTAATAATGAAATCTTTTGAAACCCTTGGCCTTGCGCCAGGTCTGGTTCAGTCGGTACAACTCCTCGGCTTTGAAACACCCACACCCATTCAGGAAAAGGCGATCCCCGTCCTTTTAAAAGGAACCCGCGACTTTGTTGGACTGGCCCAAACGGGTACAGGCAAGACGGCCGCATTTGGACTACCCTTGCTGGAACTGATTGATGACAAGAGTAAGGATACCCAGGCTCTCGTCCTGGCGCCGACCCGTGAGCTGGGCATGCAGATCACAAGTGACCTCGAAACTTTTACAGAGAAATATAAGTCCTTTAATATCGTGGCCGTTTATGGCGGAGCGAGCATCGGAGAGCAAATCAGGAAAGTTAAAAGGGGGGCACAGATTATTGTGGCAACGCCCGGCCGGTTAATCGATTTGATTGAACGCAAGGCGATCAATCTTGGCACCGTAAAATATGTGGTGCTGGATGAGGCCGATGAAATGCTGAACATGGGCTTCAAAGAGGACATTGACAAAATATTATCCTTTACCCCAGAGGAAAAAAATACCTGGCTCTTCTCAGCCACCATGCCACGCGAAGTGCGTGCGATCATGAAGAACTACATGACAGATCCCTTTGAGCTTACGGTGGGGGAGCAGCATGTGGGCAACGTCAACATTGAGCATCGTTATGTGATGGTACAGGAGCGTGAGAAGTACCCCGCCTTGAAACGAATCCTGGATTTTACCCCCGATATTTTTGGGTTGATTTTTTGCCGTACGCGCATTGACACACAGCGTGTAGCGGAGATGCTGATCAAGGATGGCTACAATGCCGATTCATTGCATGGCGATCTTACTCAACAACAGCGTGACAGGGTCATGATGAAATTCCGCGATAAGACCTTGCAAATTTTAGTGGCAACAGATGTAGCGGCCCGAGGTATTGACGTGGAAGACATTACGCATGTCATTCATCTCAACATGCCTGATGAAATGGAATTTTATACTCATCGTAGCGGAAGAACGGCCAGGGCAGGAAAAAAAGGAATTTCCATTGCGTTGGTCAGCCGTCAGGAACTGGGTAGAGTGAAGCAGATTGAGAAGAATATGAAGTCACCGGTGAAAAGAATGA
Source organism: Cyclobacteriaceae bacterium (assembly GCA_043776495.1). GTDB lineage: Bacteria > Bacteroidota > Bacteroidia > Cytophagales > Cyclobacteriaceae > ELB16-189. Next base: position 1,603 of record JAYVRH010000544.1, on the reverse strand, counting down.
TGGTGCCGACCGGACCTGAGGTTTGTCAAAAGCAATTATTAGGATTGATGCATAAAGTTCGGGAGGTGAAGGTCAATGAATCAGAGATAGAGGCTTTCCTTCCTGCCGTGTATGAAGAGTTACATGATCTCACAAAACAGGAATTGATCAAACGCTTTGCTTCCATCGAATTCAATCGCTTTTTAGACTACTATAGAAATGCTCCGGATCTCAATGTGGAACAGAGAAGGAGTGAAGTAGGAGCGGACCGTTATGGTTCGGGTGCTCGCTTCTTCATCAACCTGGGTTTGATGGATGGCCTTGACAAATCCAAAATGCTTGAATTGATTGACGAATACAGTGGCCTGGAGAAAAAGAACATTGGAAAGATTGACATCAAGGGAGCATATTCATTTTTTGAAGTTGAGAAAGAACTTACTGATAAAGTAGTTCGGGGATTTAATGGGGTAGAATACAAAGGTCGCCAAGTGCGTGTGGAGGTCACCGACTCCAGGTCCTCAGGATCCTCTGGTTCGTCCAGTTCATCCGGTTCATCGGGTAGGGGCGGTGAAGCGCCACGGCCCAGGAAGAGAATCTATCCTGATAAAAAGTTTTCTGACAACAAAGGATTCAAGAGGCGGAGATAAGTGAACTGCGACCCGCGAAAGGGTTTTTGATGATTCACTGCAAGGTTTTCATATAACTGCTTGATATTTTACTTTTGAAAGCCGCAGCCTGATTTTGCTGGCTCCAGTTTTTCTAATTGCGACAGTTTGCTTCACGCAAAGTCGCTAAGACACAAGGAATAGAACGTCCTGAATTTTTCTTTGCGGGCCTTGCGCTTTTGTATGAAGAAAAGTGACCTGCCGACCTGAGTTTGCCTGAGGTGATTTTGTAAACATCAATCTTTACGACGGCATTCTACACGTGAATTCACTGCCCCAATAATAGTTTGAGAAAATGCATCCATATTAATTGTTTTGGAAATAGTGACTCAAAATCCTTTCCAAAGCGCAACACCTGAAAAATCGGCGTGAATTCAGCCGGCAATCCATAGGAGGCCGTTATTTACGGTAGTAATTTTGTATTTTTTCCCCGCAATAATTGTCCTTTCATGGCGAAACTGAAGAATATCATCAAGCAACTTTCTGAGAAGGATTATCATGCCATTTATGATTCATTGATCAACGGGAATGCCGAAAAGTCAGCCTATTTGCTCAAGGCCATGCGAGAGCGGCAGCTCTCAGAGAACAAGGTGATGGTGGAACTAGACATAAATGCCAACGCCTACTATACCATGCGGTCCCGGCTTAGCCAGAAAATTGAGGAATATCTGGTGCAGCAAATGGAAAGCCCCAGGACCGATTTGCTCAGGAAAGTTGCCAACATCAACGAAGTTTTTTTTACAAAGAAGAAGACCATTGCCATCGCCATGTTGCGCAAGCTTGAGAAAGAATTGATAGAGGCCGATCTGGTGGGTGAACTACCAACCATTTATAAGCTATTGAAGAAGCTCCATATCAATTCTCCCGACTTCTTCCAGTTCTCACAACTGTATAACCGGCATGTGGCGTATATGCTGGCAGTGGACAAGGCAGAAGATGTGCTCGCAGATTATTTTAAA
>JAYVRH010000543.1:0-16740 GCA_043776495.1 Cyclobacteriaceae bacterium | reverse complement strand
TGAGATTGTTGTCCACCCTGAATTCCATTGAGTACAACATGATACAGACCATCTTGTGCATTGACAGCCTTACCCATGCCATGCTCAATAGGCTGGATGATCTGAATGTCTCCATTGAAATCTGTTTTCTCATTCATAATATCGATCATCCAGTCGACGAACGCCCGAAGAAAATTTCCTTCTCCAAATTGTAAGACCTTAATTGGGCGGGTTTGTTTTGCTGCAGCCGTCTGACGATTCAGTTTCTTCAACATGTTCTTAAGTGTCTGGTAAGTCTTGATAGGGAGGTGAGCTTATGATAAATGGGTAGTCCGTTTGTCAGGAGAGTCATTGACTCACTTTAGCATACTTGGAGCGACAGGATCCATATCACTGTAGTCCAGGTTCTCTCCAGCCATCCCCCAAATGAAAGAGTAGTTGCTCGTCCCCGCACCACAATGAATTGACCATGGCGGTGAAATTGCGACCTCATTATTCTTTACCCACAAATGTCTCGTCTCCTTTGGCTCACCCATAAAATGGCAAACGGCTTGATTTGTTGGTATTTCAAAATAGAAGTAAGCCTCCATGCGCCTGCTGTGTGTGTGTGGCGGCATCGTGTTCCATACACTCCCGCTCTTCAATTCCGTGAGTCCCATTTGTATTTGGCAAGTGGGCAAGACGCTGTTAACCAGCAATTTTCGGATCGTACGATGATTACTAGTTTCGAAAGACCCGACTTCTGTGGTTTCAGCTTCCGATAGGGAAACCTTTTTGGTCGGGTGGGTGGAGTGGGCCGGTGCACTGTTGAAATAAAATAACGTATCACCTGCAGGCGCCTTTTCAAAGATGACGTCTTTCGATCCCCTGCCAACATAGAGCGCTTCTTTGTATTGAAGCAGGTAATGTACTCCATCCACGGATACTGCGGATGGTGCACCGACATTGATGATCCCGATTTCCCTTCGTTCGAGGAAGTATGCGGCCTTCAGTTCAGTGAACGATTCCAGCGGGAGAGGCTTTGAAACAGGTTTTGCCCCACCGACGATAAGCCGGTCATAGTGGGTGTAGACGTGATTGACTTGATCGTCGACAAAAAGATTTTCTATCAGAAAAGATCCGCGCAGCCGGGTCGTATCGTAAGTTCTAAAATCGGATGGGTGAATGGCATACCGGGATTGGTTCATATCCTAAGGTATTAAGCTATAATCAGAAAGCAATATAATCGAAAATCATTTTCCTATCGGCTGTTGAGAATGGGAGTTGGCTAGCCAAGTATTAAAGGGACTGGTTTTTATCAGTTCGTTTCAACTGCGATTTCCTCATCAAACGGTACATCGGTAATATGTTGTCGGGTGTGTCATGTAATCAATTTGTAGAAATCAATAAAATTGTAACTTGGAAATTGAAATTGTGAAATCGATCAAATATATTTGGCCCGCAGTATGAAAACGCTTCTATTCACATTCGGCATTAACTTCCTTGCCACCATTTTTTGCCACAGTGAAATCCCTGACACCCCTGGCCGGGTCCTGGTTTCTGTGAGGAGAACGTCTGTAATCCCGGAAACGGAAAGTGCCAAACTCGTTTTTGACTGGAAAGAACTGGTAAAACGCATGCCTTCATTGAAAGAATCTAACATTGGTATTACAGATCAGCATTTTGGTGATCAATTGCCTGTACGCATCATAGACGAAAATGGAGATGGTAAACCTGACAAAGTAGGTTTCGAATACGTATTTAAATCCGCCGAACCTGTCTTTGCTTTTTTGGTCAGTACCAAAGGCAAGGGGTCAACCATTTTGAAGTCGGGAACATCGGGCGCTGATCCTCGTTTTGTATTGGAATATATGGTTTCCTACATGAATGATTCTAAAAGCGGAAAACCAGAAAAGTATATCGCAAATCAGCTGGTCGAAAGTACCATGCATGCTTATCCCGAAGTCAAAGATCTCAGTATCATTTCACCAGGTAAGTGGACGTACGAGTACGGGTTTTTTCTCGCTGGAGCCTATAAGCTGTGGGAGAAGACAAAGAATGAGGCCTATCTTAACTACATTAAGCAGTGGGTTGATAGTTTTATCAGCGAGAAAGGTACCTGGAAAGACGGAGGTTATAACATGTTTCAATATCGACTTGATGATATCCTGCCCGGTCGACTATGCATTTTGCTTTATCAGCAAACGCATGAAGAAAAATATAAGAAAATAGCAGACCGGTTTATTCTCCAACTGACAAGGCAACCCAAAACAACCGAAGGTGGATATTGGCATAAGCAAATTTATCCCTTTCAAATGTGGCTGGATGGAATTTATATGGGAGATGTTTTCTCTATGCAATATGCATCCGCCTTTAATACGCCAGCATGGTTTGATGAATCCGCACGTCAGATAAAACTAATCAAAAGCCATACCTTCGATCCCACCACCGGGCTTTACTTTCATGGATGGGACGAATCCAAGAACAAAGTCTGGGCGGATCCGGTGACTGGGGCCTCACCGGAGTTGTGGAGTCGCGCGATCGGTTGGTATGCCATGGCATTGGTTGAATGCCTCGATTACCTGCCCGCCAACCACCCGGAAAGACAAAACCTAGAGACGATATTTCAAAAACTCTGTGCGAGTATCAAAAAATTCCAGGACAATAAATCCGGCTTATGGTTTCAGGTTATTAACAGAGGCAACCTCGGTGATAATTGGATTGAAACTTCCGCTTCTGCGATGTTCAGCTATTCGTTCGCCAAGGGTGCGCACAAAGGGTTGTTGGATAAGAGTTACCTTGATGATGCCGAGAAGGCGCATAGCTCCCTGATGACAAATTTCGTTTATACCGATCGGCTGGGTGATATTCACCTTGATCAGGCTTCGAAAGTTGGGACATTGGATCCCGTGAATTCAAATGCTGACTACTTGTATTACGTTTCTTGTGAGCGAAGACTGGATGACTACAAAGGACTGGCAGCATTGCTATACACAAGCATAGAGTTAGACAAATAAGGGCTGAATGGCGTTTGATCTTACCATTCCATCATCGGGAATACATCAGTAATTACAAGGAGACACCTCTTTTCCAGGGAATGAAATCGTCCTGGTTCAAATCAACCGCCTTTGCGGTTACCCTTCCACTTGCCACTTCGATGATGAAGTCAAGTATCTCTTCGCCCACTTGTTCGATATTTTTTTCACCGGATATAATCGATCCGGTGTTAAAGTCAATAATGTCAGGCATCTTTTGAGCGAGCTTTGTATTTGAGGAAATCTTAATAACCTGAGATACTGGATTGCCGGTGGGTGTTCCCAAACCCGTAGTGAATAAAATGATCTGAGCGCCAGAACCCGTTGTCCCAGTGGTGCTTTCTACGTCATTGCCCGGTGTACATAATAAATTGAGCCCTGGCTTCTTAATATATTCTGCATAACGAAGCACATCTGCCACAGGAGCGGTTCCTCCCTTCTTTGCTGCGCCGGCAGATTTTATTGCATCAGTGATTAGCCCGTCTTTGATATTTCCCGGTGAAGGATTCATGTCAAAGCCAGAGCCTACTGCCACCGCAGCGTCGGAGTACGAACGCATCAGGTCAATAAAAAGCTGGGCCGACTCATTGGTAACACATCGGTTAATCATTTCTTGTTCGACGCCACAGAGTTCTGGAAACTCAGAAAGAATGGTGCTACCACCCAGTGTTACGAGCAAGTCGGAAGTATGACCGATGGCAGGATTTGCAGATATTCCTGAAAATCCATCCGAGCCACCGCATTTCAGACCCACTACCAACTTATTCAAAGGAGCAGGTTTGCGTTCCTGTTTGTTGGCTTCCACCAGGGCAAGGAAAGTCTTTTGAATGGCATGTTTTAATAACTCTTGCTCTGTTCCGGACTCTTGTTGGTCAAGGATGATTACAGGTTTGGAGGATGCAGGATCAAGGGCCTTGAATTTCTTCTGTAGTATTTCGATCTGTGCATTTTGGCAGCCGAGGCTTAATACGGTTGCGCCCGCCACATTTGGATTGTGAATGTAACCGGCCAATAAAGTGCATAAGGTCTCAGAATCCTGCCTTGTTCCCCCACAGCCCCCTTCGTGAAGAAGCATTTTAACCCCATCAATATTCTTAAATAATTTTGTGTCATTTGATTTTCCCTTCTGAAGGGAGATGCTGGCAATGGCATCCGTTTTTCCTTCTTTATATAACCGCACAAGCTCACTTACATAACTTTTATAGATGTCAGGTTTCCTGAATCCCAAGCCCTCCTCAAAAGCCTGACGAATCACATTGACATTTCGGTTTTCACAAAAGACAAGCGGAATTACAAGCCAATAATTAGCTGTCCCTACCTGTCCATCGGCCCGGTGGTAGCCCAGGAAGGTCTTATTCTTCAATTTAGAGACATCGGGCGGGGACCATTGATGGCTCTTTGTTTTTCCAGAATAGGGGGCAGCCTGATGTTTGATATTATGGGTACCGATGACACCTCCTTTGGGAATCACCTGAATGGCTTTGCCTACAAGAATGCCATACATGATCACCTCATCGGCTGGCTTTAGTTCTTTATCAGCAAATTTGTGTTTTGCCGGAACATCATTTGCCAGCACAAGTGAGTTGCCTTGATAAGTGACTTTGTCCCCTGCCTTCAGGTCCGCCAACGCCACAAGCACATTATCGGAAGGATGGATTTTAAGGATATTATTTGACATATTTGGAAATCAAGTATATTGAGCAATTAAGGAATAAACATAAAATTGATACTCATGAGTAAGGTAATCACATTTGGTGAATTAATGCTTAGGCTCGCCACGCCCGGCTATCTTCGGTTTGCCCAAGCGACAGAATTTGAGGTAACTTTTGGGGGAGGGGAAGCAAACGTCGCTGTTTCTCTGGCCAACTATGGAATTGAGGCAAGCTTTGTCAGCAGTCTTCCCAACAATGATATTGGGGACGCTGCCATTACTTCTTTGCGCACATACAAGGTGGGAACATCACACATCCTTCGGGGTGGCGATAGGATCGGCATCTATTTCCTGGAATCAGGTGCGGTAAGCAGAGGCAGCAAAGTGCTGTATGACCGTGCAAACAGTTCCTTTTCGAAATTGAAGAAAGGCTCGATTGATTGGAACAAGGTTTTTGATGGTGTTACCTGGTTCCATTGGACAGGCATTACGCCAGCCGTATCTGAAGGAGCAGCAGACGCTTGCCTTGAGGCCTGTGAAGTAGCATCGAAGAAAGGCATCACCATTTCTACTGATTTGAACTATCGAAATAAATTATGGAAGTGGGGAAAACCCGCTGGAGAGGTGATGGAGAAATTGGTGGCCTATTGCGATATTATTCTGGGGAATGAGGAGGACGCAGACATGGTGTTTGGAATTAAACCCCTTGGCGTGGATGTTAAGTCCGGGCATGTAGAAGGCGCTGCTTATGAATCAGTTGGGAAACAGTTGATGTCTAAGTTTCCCAAGGCAAAAAAAATAATCATCACCTTGCGGGGCTCCATCAGCGCGAGCCATAATACATGGTCCGGCGTGCTGTGGGATGGAAAGAAGTTATTAGAAGCGCCAACCTATCAGATCACACACATTGTAGACCGTGTCGGCGGCGGTGATTCTTTTATGGGTGGATTGATCTATGGTTTGATTACCTATCCAAAAGATGATCAGAAGGCGTTGGATTTTGCTGTTGCCGCTTCATGCCTCAAGCATACCATCAAAGGCGACTTTAATCAAGTTACCGTGGAGGAAGTGGAAAAACTGATGCAGGGAGATGCCTCCGGACGGGTATCACGATAAAAAAAATACGATGGCAAAATTTTCTAAGAGCGAAGTAGAGCAGGGCCTGCGTTCCTCAGGTATGATACCGGTTTTCTTTCATGCAGATATCACCGTAGCAACGGCTGTAATAGATGCAGCATATAAGGGTGGTGTGCGGGTATTTGAATTTACGAACCGGGGAGGGAATGCTTTTCAGGTGTTCACTCAATTGCGGGCACACGCACAACAATATCCGGATTTAATGCTTGGCATTGGCACCATCATGGATGTTCCCACGACACAGAAATTTATTGACGCAGGTGCCCATTTTATTGTTTCTCCTATCCTCAAGCCTGCGATGGCCGAAGTATGTCATAAGCAAGACAAGCTTTGGGTTCCTGGTTGTGCAACCCTTACAGAAATTGTCAACGCCAAAGATTTGGGAGCGTCTATCATTAAAATTTTTCCTGGATCTGTTCTTGGTCCGGGGTTCGTGTCTGCGGTAATGCCCGTGGTGCCGGGGCTTCAATTAATGCCGACGGGAGGAGTGGAACCAACGGAAGCTAACCTGACGGCATGGTTCAAAGCTGGAGTGGTCTGCGTGGGGATGGGATCGCAGTTGTTTACAAAAGAAATTTTAGAAACAAAGAATTGGCCTCTGTTGCAGCAAAGGGTCTCAGATGCTTTTGAGATTATTCGAAAAGTAAAGAAATAAAATTTATCAACCTCCATAAACAAACGCTTCTCAATGGAAAACAAGATTCAACCTGTTGGAAGCTACCGATGGACGATTTGTGCGCTTGTCTTTATGGCTACGACGATCAATTATCTGGATCGTGCAGTCATCAGCTTGTTGAAATCCGATCTCTCAACTGAATTTAATTGGAACGATGGCGACTATGCCAACATTGAAATTGCTTTTAAGCTTTGTTATGCATTGGGGATGCTTGGAGCGGGTCGGCTGGTCGATAAACTCGGAACCAAGATCGGTTATTTTCTTGCAACAGGCCTGTGGAGCGTTGCAGCGGTGATGCATGCATTTATCAGCAGTACGTTCGGGTTTATTGTCGCAAGATCGGCGCTTGGGTTTACGGAGTCTGGCAACTTTCCGGCAGCCATTAAAACAATAGCTGAGTGGTTTCCAAAAAAGGAGCGGGCATTTGCCACAGGCATTTTCAATTCAGGCACCAACATAGGCGCCATCGTAGCCCCATTGTCAGTCCCATTTATTGCAGTCGCGTGGGGTTGGAAATGGGCATTCATCATCACAGGTTCATTGGGTTTTATCTGGCTCGTACTTTGGTGGATGTACTACCAAACTCCTTCAAACCATAAAAGCCTCTCAAGTGAAGAGTACAATTACATACATAGTGATGCAGCGGAAGTAGCGGAAGACGATGGGCCTGGAATTACCTGGTTTAAATTGCTAAGCTTCAAGCAGACATGGGCATTTGTGGTTGGTAAATTCCTGACAGATCCAATTTGGTGGTTCTATCTTTTCTGGTTGCCCGATTTTCTAGAAAGCGAATATGGATTAAAGGGTACAGCCATTGCATTCCCGGTAGCGGTGGTGTATATGATTTCAACTTTGGGGAGTGTGGGAGGAGGCTGGCTGCCCATGCGTCTCATGAAAAATAATTGGGAAGTGTTCAAGGCCAGAAAGACATCCATGCTCGTCTATGCATTCTTTGTCATACCAATCATATTTGCACAGATCGCCGGTGAAGTCAACATGTGGCTGGCGGTATTGGTCATTGGTATTGCTGCTGCTGCACATCAGGCTTGGAGTGCTAATATTTTCACCACCGTATCCGATATGTTTCCCAAGAGATCGGTGGCTTCCGTTACCGGAATCGGCGGCATGTTTGGTTCTCTGGGTGGAATTGCACTTTCTCTTTTTGTGCAGAAAAATATGTTTGTCTATTATCGTGAGCTCGGCCATATTGAGACTGCCTACTACATCATGTTCTTTATCTGTGGGGCCGCGTATGTGTTGGCGTGGACGATCATACATTTTCTGGTGCCGAGGATGGAGCGGATTAAGATTTGACATTCGATTTACGATTGACGATTTTGGACGTACGATTTTCGGAGCACGTCAATCTAAAGTCGTAAATCTAAAATTAGATACCACAACATAGACTATAACCATGATTTCCTTCTCCAGCGATTCCATCCAAAAGGCCATGCAGACGACCGGGATGGTCCCACTTTTCACACACGATGACCCCGGGATTGCCAGGGAAGTAGTAGAGGCTGCCTACCAGGGAGGAGTGCGTGTATTCGAAATGACGAACCGTCGATCGAACGCTTTCGAAGTTTTTGTAAGCCTCTTAAAGCATTTTGAAAAATACCCAGACCTGATGCTTGGGATTGGCACCATCATGGACGCATCGACGACGAAGAAATTTATCGATGCAGGTGCTCAATTTATTATTTCACCCATCATGAAATTGGAAATGGCAGAATATTGTCTTCGCTTTGACCGACCCTGGATACCCGGCTGTGCCACTCTGACGGAGATCGTTACTGCAAAAGATCATGGGGCGAAAGTGATCAAGCTTTTTCCTGCTTCCGCGTTGGGTCCTGGTTTTGTCGCTTCCATATTGCCTGTGGTACCCGATCTTCAGCTAATGATTACCGGTGGGGTTGAGCCAAACAAAGAAAACCTTTCTTCCTGGTTTAAGGCCGGTGCGATGTGCGTGGGCATGGGGTCGCAACTTTTTACAAAAGAGATTTTGGAGACAAGAAACTGGGGCCTGCTGAAAGAAAGAGTGGTAGATTCAATGGCCATTATTAAGAATTTAAGAAGTAGATAGTTATTGAATTGAACAACCAACAACACCACCCCCTCACTTCCTCTTAAACACAAGCTCACCTTGCTGAATCGCAACAACCCGGTTAAATAATTCTTTGAGGTAATGATATTCGTCTGCAGTAAAGACGGTACGCGCAATCTGCAGGGAACTATTGACAGTAAGCTTATTGCCGGTCTTCTGCACGTTGTAGATGTAACGCCCGCCGGCATTGGGCAAACTCACACCGACTTTCTCAGGCAGGTCGGTGACATCAAACTCTTCCGGGTAGGTAAGATTGAATATCATCACCTGCTCCATGGGCGGCCCAAAGTCGACAGGGTATAGCCGCTCTGAAGACTTGAAGGGATTTTCCTTCCAGCCGTCAATCAAAAATGGATTGAATAAAAAATGACTGGCGTCAAGTCCATCATACGCCTGGATTTCCACCTCCAATTTTACCACCAGCGGTTTCGTCAGGTCATCCAGATTTTCGATCAGATGTTTTTTAATCTCGAGCGAATTCAGTTTTTGGTTGAATGCGGCGATGTACTCCTTTTCAGTCCTTTTGATTATTTTCTTTCTCTCATCCAAGGCCTCATATCCCGAATAAGTAATTTGAATGCTACCCTTAATAACACCGGCCTGATCTAACTGAAGCGAGATCATGGAAAGATGCCTGGCTTTATCACTTGGCTTTAAATCGAACCAATACGACTCTTTTTCACCAAACACCCGGCCTTTTCCATTGAGGCACCGGTCCGGGATCATTCCAAAGGGTAAGAAGTCATCTGTGGCGTCAAGTAGATAAACTTTGCCTTGGATGTTCAGTTTTGCGATCACATAGTTGAAATCACTGAGCACAGGATGAATTTCTATGGGGAGACCGTTGCTCCGGGTGGAGAGGATGAGAGGCTCTACATCAAGTCCTGCAAATTTTAGAGCCGCAATTAAGGATAAATTAATGTCGCCCACATTGCCCAATTTCTTGTCGAGCGCTTTTTTGATTCCAAACTCACTCATAAAACCATAGGTTTCATCCCAGTGATACCAATTCTTAATGAAATCGTAGATGCGCCGCGCTTGCTGTAGCGAATCGGGTTCACCTGCCAGCAACGCTTCGACACGATCTTCCAGGATATCTTTTCCACGCTTTATTTGAAGTCCGAATCTATCGTCATACTTAAGTTCAGCTTCTGCATTCTTCCATTCCTTGGTGAATTTGTCCTTGCGACCATCAAAATGTACTACCTCCGACAATTCGAAATTAACAGTAGACAGGAAATTTGACCTGGCCGTCATGTAATCTTCCTCGACGAAGGCGGGACTATCCTTCATAGCCCAGCGATACCGGGCACAATCCGATCTGAATCCTCCACCAGGTGTAAAGCATTCGCGTACCAACTCACCTTCATTCTTGCTCAGTGGAACAAAGCCCTTAATAGAAATATTATACTTATAGTTGGAAGGAATGGTGGCCCAGTACTCACTATAAATTTTTGGAATATCCATCTGGAATGCCCAGTTGCGAAAATTGAAAATGAATGGCGACTCGAGCGTGTATTGATATTCAATGACTGTTCCTACCTGAACATTAGGGATGGCGAACTTTTTAATGTCCCAGTATTTACTTCTGTTTTCTGTAAATACATTTTTCAAATCGAGCGTTGTTTCCTTCGACGATGTTCTATCATGGTTAAATCCGGAAGCTTCAATATGAATGACTGTCTCAACTTTGTCTTTACCTCTATAAAGAGGGATTTCTATGTTGGCATAGTCAAGTCCTTTTTTCGATAAGATCTTTATCTTGACGTGGTATTCAAACAGAAGGTAATTATCATTGTTGTCGTCAAAGTATGCTTCCCCGAATTCGCTCAATACGACTGCGGCAGCGGCGGTGTCCCGTTCGTAGGATTTCATCTCTAACTCAGCGAGGGTAATCTTTCCGAATGGAAAGCCATGTTTCTGGGCCTGGCCCATGGTAACAGAAAAGAGAAAGAGTATGAAGGGCAGTTTTTTCATTAGAAGCAAAGGAATGTTTTCAATATAATAAAAATGCACGAAGTCCGACGACCGACTTTGGGCAAATGCCCACGACAAAGTCATCATAAAGATGAGGAAGTAAGTGCGAGCCTGGTGCAAGTCTTGCACGATGGCATTAGCGAGGAGGAGACTTCCAATATGCCACAAGTCTTCAGACTTGCATACTGATTCAGTGTGGACAAAGACCACGTTATGGCCAAGCTAATTCACAACGATGTGAACCCTCCTTCGTCTTTAAACAAATCCGCATCTTTGCTGGTTTGATTCGGGGTTTTCGCCAACCTGTACCAGTGCAAGTTGTCTTGTTACCGGTTCGGGTAATGGCTTAATTTGGCCTGGTAGAAATGTCTGACTTTCTTTGATGAGTGATTGATAGGGTTGGAAAAGAATTGAGTTGAATCAATTGTCCCTTAGTGCCATTGAATTTATTATTGAACGGTTCTCCTAGAATAGCTGCCTTTTCAGAGGTAGTGATAGTAGAGGATTGGAATTCATCTTTTGCCAGCTAAAAATGACCCAGCTATTATTTTTTCATTGGGCCATATTCCTATTTTTGAGGGTATTGCATGGCTATCAGGAAACTTCTCATTGGCGTAACGGGAACAGTCATTTTGGTCTTTATGATCGCGTGGGGGGTCATGACGATTTATCACGATGGAATTCGGATCAAGATTGAGCAAACCATTGATAAGAAAATAGATGCGATGGTCAGCTTTGGCGACCTTAGCATTGATGTCTTCAAGGATTTCCCAAACTTTACCATCACCCTGCACGATCTCATTGTAACAGGCAAAGGAGTACTCGCCAATGATACGCTGGCAACCGTTGATGAACTTGACCTGGAAATCAAGACCTCGTCATTGATATTCGGGGATGAAACGGAATTGAAAAGCCTCTATTTGCATACCCCTCAACTGTTTTTGAAAATCTTTAAGGATGGAAGAAATAATTACGAAATTTTCCCGACCGATAGCACAGAATTATCATCCACAAAAAGGGATTCTACCTTTGTAAACATAGCCCTTGATCAGGTAACGATGGCCGACGGCAAAATAGAATACAAAGACATGGCGCATGATGCATATGTGTTGATGAATAATATCAGTCACACCGGCCAGGGAGATTTTGAGAAAGATATTTTTGATTTTAAAACAGAAACGGATGTAGGTGAATTTACCCTTGACTACGGTAAAGTGAGGTATTTTTCAAAGAAAGAAGTAAGCGTGGACATGATTCTGGAGATGAATTTACGCAAAAATACTTTCGCACTAAAGGAGAACAACATTCGAATCAATCATTTTGTATTTGAAATGGATGGAGATTTTTCAATTCTGAAGACCGGCCTTGATATCGGTTTGAACTTTGGAACTAAGGCTACAGACTTCAAGAATATTATTTCCCTTGTGCCGGGAATTTTCATGGAGGATATGAAGCAGATATCTACTGAGGGTGAACTGGCATTCAATGGCTTCGTCAATGGATTTTATTCATTCTCTTCCGGTGAGGTGCCGGCACTCACTGCCAACATTTTGGTCTCCGATGCAATGTTTAAGATTGATTCATTGCCCGATCCAATCGAGCACATTAAGATGGAGCTGGTGATCAGCAACTTATACGGTGTTACGGATAGCACGATATTTGATTTGAAGAACTTTCAATTTGATATGCGAAAGCACCCTGTGAGAGGAAGGGTGATGGTGAAGGGATACCAAAGTCTTAAAGTCGATGCAGATATCATTGCGGATTTAGACCTCTCGGAACTTGAGGCAATGTATCCGATCAAAGGTTTGGATTTGGCGGGTAGAGTGGATTTTGTGTTGAAAGCGAAAGGACCCCTTGTGATCGGAGAAAATGTTCAGCAATTGCCCCTTTTCCATTTAGACATGAGACTTAAGAATGGAAAGGTCAAGTATGATCATCTGCCGGCGGCTATTGATAGCATTCAGTTTCATCTTGTAGCTGATCACTCAACAGGCAACCTTGAAGCTACGGTTTTCGATTTTCGGGAAATCCACCTCACATTGGATAAGAACAGAGTTCATGGATTCTTGAAAACGGAAGGTTTTGAAAACTTAAAGATAAAGACGGATATAAAAGCAAACCTGGATCTCGCTGACATCGAGAAGATGTTTCCTATGGAAGACATCGTAATGAAGGGAGATGTTACCCTGGATGTGGAGTTAGACGGGATTTACAATTCTACTTTGAAGAAGTTTCCTTCTGTGGACGCGAAGGTGGAATTGAAAGACGGGTTCCTACAGACTAAAGGATACCCTGAACCAATAAGCAATATCCACTTGTCGGGAGAAGTGGTGAACACCAACGGAAATTTTTCGGATACACGTTTATCCATTCACAAATTAACATATACCCTTGAAGATGAGCCATTTGCAGTAAGCGGCACCATTTCTGACCTTGATAAGTATGATTTTGATTTGAAGATAAATGGTTTGATTGATTTTGAAAAGCTCACCAGGATTTACCCTATTCATAGCGTGAAATTGAGCGGCACAGTAGATTCTGATCTGGAAGCGCGGGGCTCATTGTCGGACGCCGAAGCCGGGCACTATGAGAGAATTTCGTCGGATGGAACCATTAAAATAAAGGACTTATTAATTCAAAATCTTTCCATCCCCAATGATATTTTGATTAATGATGCGCTTCTTACATTGTCACCTTCTAAAATAGTATTGGAAAAACTGAAAGCTAGATTGGGAAGAAGCACTGTTTCATTGACTGGAGACTTATCCAACTACATGGCATTTGCTACACGTACAGATGATTTGATAAAGGCTGATTTGATATTAACCTGTGATACGCTGGACTTGAACGAATGGCTTTCTGAAACTTCCGTATCGCAGAGAACAGACTCTACGATTGGTCATCAAATCAATGTCTGGCAAATACCCATTAACCTTGACGCAGTATTTGATTCGGAAATTCGGTGCGTCATCTATGAGGACCTGAAAGTTTCCCATCTTGATGGTGAAATCAAAATGAGTGGAGGCGTAATGACACTTCACGAAACGGGCTTCAATTCGCTCAATGCGAAATTTAACCTGTCTGGTGATTACGATACGAGAGACATGAAGCACCCTGTTTTCGACATGGACCTCGATGTAAAGGAGCTTGACATCAATAGCGCATACAAGGAAGTTAAGCTTGTCCGTGATCTTCTCCCGGCGGCAGGTGATGTCGAGGGAAACTTCTCTGTGGTGTACAAGCTAAAAGGCGAGTTGAATTCGGATTTCTCACCCAAAATGGAAACACTTGCCGGGGGAGGCGAGATGCGGATAGCGAATGCAAAAATTAATGGAATGAAAATTTTTGAAGAACTAAGCAAGGCTTCAAAAAAGCGGGAGGTAAATGATCCACACCTCAAAGATTTTGTGATGCGATCAGAAATAAGAGACAACAAAATTTACATAAAGCCATTCAGCATCAAAGTTTCCGGATTTGATGCCGACATTGAAGGGGTAAGTGAAATCAGCGGTGCCATCCAGTACCTTGTAAAGCTGGAACTTCCACCTATAGGGATAAAGATTCCTTTTCACGTTACAGGAACCTATTCCAATCCCAAAGTGGCAATGGGCAAAGGGCACACCTTGCCTACGGTTGAAGCGCCAAATACTGATATTAAAAAGCCTCGATGAAAACCTTATGGCTTGATAATTAGCAACTCATGTTGCCAAAGGCACTTCTGGACACTCTCAAATAAATAGGCAAATCATCTTAAGTCATTGATAAAATCCAACAATCGAATTAAGTCATCTTTCACTTTAAAATTGATATTATTTTCTTTCGCGTAGTTTTTAATTTCCTTTTTAGAACCTGGAAATAATTTTAAGATGGAGGGCAATGTGGCGGCGTATAGTTTCCCATTGAGGGCAATAAAAAAATAGGAATCTTTCTTTATATACAAGCGATCGAACCGGGAGGTTAGATTGTGATAATCTGTTGCGGTAAATTGTTCTCCTGCCCCGGATTCCATCATTACTTTGAGTTGATGCTTTGCACCCAATGCAACCGGAGTTTGATTTAGTAGCTCAACATACCCGGTTGGAAAGTCATTATAAAATATATGATCACCCATCGTTATCAATTTTATCTGGGCCGAATTTTCGAAGGTCGTAGTGTCACCTTGTTCGGAAATGATCTCTACTCTTTCCTCATAGATATTGAAGTTCAACATTAAAGTATTCGTGGGTTGAAATCCTCCCTGCAGCATGATTTTTCCTTCCTGAAAATCATGGAATCGGTAAATGACATCACGCCATTCGTTCTTTGACATGACTGTCCATGCTTTTAGTCTAAAGACTTGAACGGAGGCATAGTGAGTTTGGCCAGAGCTTGAGGAGAATTGCGCGATGGATGCTGAATAGGATCCGAGGATCGCAGTGAAACTTAACGCAAGTACGTTCTTTATAACACTCAACACGTTTTCTGAAAAAGACTACAGTGCGTAACTTACGATATCCAGGAAGATATATCCGCAACATGCATTGCTAATTTCGGCCTATGCGCGGTGACCCACCGATATGGTGCAAAAAGTTTCGGCCATCGTAGTTTAGTTTCTACCTTTTCAGCTTCCCTTTATACGTTCTCTTGAACGATTCAAATCTTGGAATGGAAACACCTGTCACATAGGAACTTTCCGGGTTGTGCTCAATATAGTTTTGATGATATCTCTCTGCCCTGTAGAATGCAGTGAGAGGCTTGATTTCGGAGACAATCGGGTTTTTGAACGAAGGTCCAAAATCCAGCTTTGCCTTTTCCGCCAACGATTTCTCTTCGGCGTTTTTATAGAAAATGATTGACCGATATGAATTCCCGCGATCGGGACCTTGTCTATCGGGTGTGGTAGGGTCTTGTGAGGTAAAGAATACTTTCAATAACTCCCCATAGTTGATGACTTTGGGATCGTAATAGACGAGCACAGATTCGGCATGGCCTGTCGTCTCGGTATTGACCAATTCATAGGTAGGATTGGAAGCAGTGCCCCCGGCGTAGCCTGAAACCGCAGAGTCTACGCCAACGACTGCTTCAAAAATATGCTCGGAGCACCAGAAACAGCCTTCTGCAAACGCCGCTACGGCCTTGCCTACAGGAGGAGCCAGGTTTATTTTTGTATCAGCATCTCCTTTCTTTTTCGATTGTGCATTACAAGATGAAAGTGTTAACGTCAGTGCCAGGGTTGGGATGATCAGGATGAGTCGTTTCATGTTCTTATAGTTGTTGAGTCTATTTACGAAGTAAGGAGCCTGACGGTTTGGATTATCAACAACATTTGTCGCCTCTGCGTCAAATGCAGAATAGTATGCGGTAGACAAAATACAGTAGACAACGCTTTGCCTACTGCCTACATCTTGATACTTTCCTACGCGAGTTCTCGAAGGTCCACAGGCACCACCCGCGAAATCCCCTTCTCCACCATCGTAATTCCGTAAATCACGTCGGTGGTAGTCATTGTGCGTTTATTGTGGGTGACGATAATAAACTGGGAATCTTTGCTGAAACTCCTTATGATGTTATTGAACTTATCAATATTGGCATCATCGAGGGGTGCATCCACCTCATCAAAAATACAGAATGGTGCAGGCTTCAGGAGGTACATGGAGAAAAGCAACGCAGTAGCGGTCAGCGTCTTCTCCCCGCCGCTCAGTTGATTGATCGTTAGTGGCCTTTTCCCTTTTGGCTTTGCGATAATATCGATTTCCGATTCCAAAGGTTTTGATGTGTCAACCAGTTTAAGATCACAATCGTCACCTTCATTGAAGAGGGAGCGGAATACTTTGATAAAATGTTCTTTGATCTTCGTGAACGCGTCCATAAACGTCTGGCTTGCCACGCCTTCAATCTCATTGATGGTATTGAACAGTGACTCTTTTGCTTTCACAAGGTCATCCTTCTGTGCGATGATGAAATCATTTCTTTCTTTGATCTCGTTATATGCCTCCATCGCCATCGGGTTAATGGGGCCCATCGTATCCAACCTCTCACGCAGACGTGTTACGCCGCTGCGAAGTTTTTCTTCATCTTCTTCAGCAAGTGCCAGGCTTTCTTCTTCTGAAATCTGCGTAAGGATTTCGTCCATGGCGACATTGAATTCAACCGAAAGGCGCTCTTTGACAGAGTTCAGCTCCAGCTTGCTCTCGTTCAATTCATTTTGGAGCTGCATCAA
>JAYVRH010000542.1:0-4593 GCA_043776495.1 Cyclobacteriaceae bacterium | reverse complement strand
ACGGTCGTACCCCAGGGAAAGGAATATTCACCATCTGGCACCTCGATGCGATTGAAGTCGCTGCTCACTTTGCCATTTAAGAACTGGATGTAATATGGGTAAACTGCTTTGGCGTCATTGACATTGATGCGTATGCTTGCTATGGTTGGAAGGCTGACACCTGCAATTTGCTTTTCAGAATTGTACAATGTGCCCTTGACCTTCATGGTCTGATTTTGGATATCCAAGGGGCCAGAAGCTGTTTTAATCAACTAAAATCAACCTGCATATTGCCATCGGTAGTAGTATACGTCCATTTGCCCTCAGCAGAAGTGGGGCCGGACGCACTCTTGCTGCATCCCGTAATTAGGATGATGACAGTAGCCAATATGATTAATCCCGGTAGCCGCACGGTTGATTGTAACAAAGCTATTAATATTTTAGAATGAAAAAGATTTCAACAGTTCTTACAGGGTATCAGAATAAGGGCCTGATGTTATCATTTAAATAACTGTTCCACTTCAAAATCTGATACCCTCCATTTTTAAAGCTTGCGGCAATATCTCACGCAAAGTCGCGAAGGCGCCAAGAATGCAGCATCATTTTACTTTGCGTTCCTGGCGGCTTTGCGTGACCTGCATTTTATTCGATCGCCGTTGGCTGGGGCGGTCATCATTGTTATACTAGAAGGCCACAGAAGAAACATAAAGAGGTCCCCTGAGAATTGCGTTCATCTCCGTGCTTCTTTGATTTTGCTTTGTACTCCCTTGCGAATGCATTCTGGCTTTCCTCACTAAGTTCACTATCTTTATAATAATCACATACCCCTGATCCATGAATTCACAAAGCAAACTACTTCTCATTTTATTCTACCTATTGAGTTTACACGTTTCAGCCCAGGACGTAGCCTTGGCAGCCAATGCATTCCTTAACGTTCTTGATTCCAAACAAAAGGAAAAGGCACAATACATACTGGATGATGCGGAACGTTTCAACTGGCATTTCGTACCCCGTGAGAGAAACGGGGTCTGCTTTAGAACCTTTACGGCAGAGCAACGCAGCCTGGGGTTGGCACTACTGAAGAGTTCGATCGGTGAGCCTGGGTTTGAAAAAGCAAATGCCATCATGGAGCTTGAGAACGTGCTCAGGGAAATTGAAGGACGGAGCCCGGATGACAAGCACCGTGATCCGCTCAATTACTACATCACCATTTTTGGAAATCCATCCAAAGACAAAGCGTGGGGTTGGAGGTTTGAAGGACATCATATTGCACTCAATTTCTCTTCCGAAAAGAATGCGCTTGTATCGTCCACACCATCGTTTTTTGGAAGCAACCCGGGGATCGTACCGATTGGACCGGAGAAAGGGAAACAAATCCTGAAGTTAGAAACAGAACTTGGTCTTGAGTTAGCAAACTCTCTTACCCCTGAACAAAAGTTGAAAGCCGTCTTTGCTGAAAAGGCCCTTCCAGACATAATATCATTCAACAAACGAAAGGCCAGCAGTCTCGAGCCGTTTGGATTACGATATTCAGAAATGACTGCAACGCAACAGAAATTACTCTCCCAACTGCTTGATGTCTATGTGAAAAACTATCAATTAGGCTTCGCCAAAACTTTAATGAACAAGATAAAGAAAGCAGGCATCGAGAATCTGACCTTTGCATGGGCGGGAGGATTCGCTCATGGTGCTGGGCTTTACTATCGTATCCAGGGGCCCATGCTCCTGATTGAATACGACAATACTCAAAACAACACCAATCATGTTCATGCTGCGGTGAGAGATTTGACGAACGACTTTGCGGAAGATATTTTAAAAGAGCATTATCAAAAAGAACATAACTAAAAATTGTCCCTTTATAGCAGCCTTAAAACTCAAGTATCTTAGCCGCTAGCTTATTGGTGTTACCGGAAGGAGGTTTTGAATAGCCATACAGCGCAACGGTATAATATGCACCAGCCTGAAAATTCAGTGATGCTGTTGTTCCCAGCAAACTATTATCACTTAAAGCCCTTACCTCGAAAATGTATGTTTTTGAAGGTGTTTCTGTAAAAGCGTTTACCTGTTGATAGGTCCGGGCTGGAAGCAACGAAGCAGTCTCACCTGCAATGGCCACATAAGCCGCCGGTGTATCAGGAGATAAATGAATGAACCGAATCATCATGTTATTGCTTGCTGACGTGAATTCTCCTTCGTCCAAGGTTATTAACGGCTTGATGGTAAATTGCTTGTTAATGACAAAAACCGAGTAGCCCTTTGCAGTTCCCAGTGTAAAAGTGGTATCAATTAATGTAAGGTTGTTTACGTAAGAGGTGAATTGCAGAATCCTGGTGCCTGAAGTTACAGAGATGGAACCACTAAAACTTCCATATTCAAATGCAGATGAATTAAGTTTAGAGCCATCGAGCACCACATTCAGGGGCGGGCTGGACGGAGCTCCGTGAAAAAATGCAAGGGTTGAATAATTGAGCACTGGGTCCTGATTTGATTTAGAACAACCTGACCCGATCATCAGGAAAACAGAACATATCAGGATAAAATACGCCAAGTGCTTCATATAAGGAAAGGGCTTTTTTGATTTATGAATGGCCTGCAAGTTACGAAATACTGGCCAGAAGAAAGTTAATAAATCACTGAAGTTCGCCCATCCGTTACACAAGGGGCCGCGGAAATTAAGGTAATGAGTATATTTCCATCCTAAAAAGAGCAATTCAAATGAAATCCGTTTTCAAGCATTTATCATGGACTGTCTTTGTCTTTTTATTCGTTTACGAAAATTCCTATTCGCAGGACATTCCGCTTGTGAGCGATTCGGTGGTAAGGGCGCTGAATTCAGAGCTATCAGGTGAGTCCGCCAAAAGGAATTTGGAATACATTACCCGGTTGCATCGCATGCGAGGGTCTGCAGAATTCAAGAAGGCTATTGACTTCATCGAATCAAAATTAAAAGGATACGGACTCGAACAGGTGGAAGTCTTTCAGATACCCACCGATGGCAAAACAATCTATGGCACACAGAAGGCGAGAATGGCATGGGAAGCGGAGTTCGCTGAATTGTGGGAACTTGAAAAAGTGAATGGTCAGTGGAAACCAAAAATTCGCATAGCAGATTGGGAGTCCATGCCCATTACGCTGGCAGAGGACAGTGAAAGTGGAGAAGCAATGGCTGAATTGGTTGATATTAGTGCAGGCACGAATGAAAAAGACTATGAAAGCAAAAACGTGAAAGGCAAATTGGTGCTTACCTCTTCTTCACCCGAATCCGTCACGGAACTAGCCATTCGAAAATATGGTGCAGCGGGAATTGTCAGCTCGACTCAGAATCAGCTTACGGCCTGGTGGAAGGAAGATCAAAATCTTATTCGATGGGGACACTTCAACAGCTTCTCTAATATAAAGTCATTCTGCTTCATGATTTCGTTGAAGCAGGCAGGAGAATTTCAGCAGCGATTAGGCAGAGGGGAGTCGATCATGTTACGCGCCAAAGTAAAGGCGGGCCAGCATGAAGGCTTTTATAGTTTCGCAACAGCGGTCATCAAAGGATCAGACCCAAAGTTAAAAGAAGAAGAAATTGCATTCACCTGTCATCTGGATCATCAGCGACCAGGTGCCAACGATAATGCGAGTGGTAGCATGACGATCCTTGAGATCGCAAGGACGATATCGAAACTCATCTCGGAAGGCAGGCTCGTACGCCCTCAAAGGACGTTGCGTTTCATCTGGTCGCCGGAGATTGAAGGAACCAGCGCCTTGTTAAGTCAGCGCCCTGAATATGCAACCAGAATCAAGGCAGTGATCCACATGGACATGGTGGGTGGCGGGCCGGTCACCAAATCAATATTTCATGTAGCAGGTTCACCAAAAAGTCTGCCCACATTCGTAAGTGATGTAGGGGAAGCTTTTGGGAAATATGTGAATGAAGAATCCGATGCCTATGCAAGTGGCTATCGCCACACTTACTCGTTTGTGTCAAAAGAAGGTGGCAAGGAACCTCTGCAAGCCGTGCTCGGTCAATTTCACCTGGGCAGCGATCACGAAGTGTACAGCGAAGGTTCCTTTCGAATCCCCAGCATATATCTTCACGACTGGCCGGATCGGTACATACACACCAACTTTGATGTGCCCGCGAACATCGACCCAACAAAATTAAAACGCGCTGGGTTTATTGGAGCTGCCAGCGGCTATTTCCTTGCTACGCTCAATTCGAACAACGTATCTCAGGTCTGGAATGTGATGCAGCAACAAACATTAAAAAGGACATCCCAAATGATCGGGCGGACTTATGAGTTGCCACCCAATGAGGCTCAGAATCTGAAGGCAAACCACTTTCGTCATGAGCGTGGTGTTTTCACTTCTCTCAATGCTTTTGCGACCGTCTCTCCTACCCTTTCAAAAGAGGCTGAAGCATTCTATTCAAAATTGTCTGAAGCCAGCGGAACAAAACTTCTTGAGGTAAGGAATATGATGGCGTATCCAGTTTACAAACGCAATCCCGCTGTCAAAGGTCCGATGTCCGTATTCTCCTATGATTATTTCATCGACCACTATGGCGCTGAAAAGGCTCGATCTATTCGGTTATTGAACTACGAAGGACGATGGAGTCATGAATATTCT
>JAYVRH010000541.1:0-4599 GCA_043776495.1 Cyclobacteriaceae bacterium | reverse complement strand
CCGCAAAAGAGTATTCCGACTTTATCTACAGGTTTGAATTTCAACTCACCCCGGGCGGCAACAATGGACTGGCCATTCATGCCCCACTCACTGGAGATGCCGCCTACGTTGGAAAGGAAATCCAAATACTCGACAACGATGCGCCAGTCTATGCCAGCCTGGAAGCGTACCAATATCATGGTTCTGTGTATGGTGTGATGCCTGGAAGGCGTGGATTTTTAAAACCTGTTGGTGAATGGAACCAGGAAGAGGTTTACGTGAAGGGAGATATTATAAAAGTCACCCTTAATGGAACTGTTATTCTGGAAGGCGATATTAAAAAGGCAACACAGAAAGGAACGTTGGATCACAAAGACCATCCTGGCCTGAACAAGCACCAGGGGTACATCGGTTTTTTAGGGCATGATTCGGTTGTCAAATTCAGGAATATCAGGGTAAAGGATTTGGTTAAATAGATTACCCACTTCATTTAAGCTTTACTCCAATTTATTTATTGATCACAATGATCCCTGTGATCGTTAAACAAAAATGCCCCAGGAAATACTCCCTGGGGAAGCTTGTTATGACCAAATGAATTACCTACTTCGCCTTTAACGTTCTCGAGTAATTGACTAAACTCCAAATATCTTCTTCATCCTGAATTTTCTTTTTGAAGGTGGGCATGTCTTTACGTCCCTCCAGTATCTTGTAGAATAAAGCACCATCCGACTGCTTTTGGACATCGTCCATCGAGAAATCATTCATTTCGGTTTCCAGTTCGGCCGCTTTTGATCCGTCACCCGCGCCTTTCTTCCCATGACAGGAAGCACAATGCTTGGACCAAAGGGCCTTCCCATTCTGTACCGATTCACCATCGGACTTTACAGGGTTTGCTTTCTTCGCATATGCCTCCGGAACATCCCAGGGCTTTGCCTGATAAAAGGTAAAAGAATAAAGTACCATACTGGCCATCACTAGAACAAGGAGGTATTGACTTCTTTGAGTTATCTTCATATGAATTTTGATTATAAAAGAAAATTAAACATTACCCTTAGACATTCCAATCTTACGAATTCTTACGATCAAGTAAAATAAATAAAAAATAATTCCCCATACCGTTACAATAATTAAGTTAGGACCAATCAGCAGCCATAAAGGAGTTTTATCGCGGGCAGCCCATAGCGTTCTTTTTGAAAAGCTGAGGTCGGCTTTCGCGGGAGTACCCCAATTAATTTCTTTCATGGAAGATATTGTTCCATAGGTTTCACTGTCATCAATTTTCGCGCCAACAATAATATTTCCACCGGCATCACCGGGAATGCCGACATTGAATTCGACGGACGCTTCTCCCGATTTATCCGTCGAAAGCGCATCCTCGCCAACCGGAAGGTCACTGAAAAGACGCTTGACGAATATCTTCACTTCTGTCCCAGGCGCCTCTGTCCATTTGCCATCCTTCAGCTCCAGCACTTTTGCAGACACACTCCGCGTACTATCAACTTCCTGAAGTGATAATTCAATGCGTGCTTTCGTGATTTCAATTTCTGTTGTTGTCTCGTCAAAGCGGTCGCTGGACGGTACAGAGGCAATTAGCTTAAAGGGAGACAAGGAATCCAATTTTGCTGCAATTTCAAGAGGCACTTGAAAGGATGCTGTACCTTTAATATTGGTCGTTGCCTTGCCTAATAAATTGTTTGGATTTGCCTCCATTAATGACAACGCAACTTCGATCCCCTCCAGGGGTTCAAACTTTTTACCCTTTTTTGTTTTTGCAGAGATTTTTAATAGTGGGGGCCCATCATTGACTTGCGTATAGGCAAGATCGAGTTTCATCGCACCTTTCTTTTCAGTTTGTGCCCAGCTATTCTGGAAGCCTGAGAAAAAGGATATTGTAATTAAGATTGAAAAAAAATAGATGCACTTCATGATGCGGAAATTTTTGGTTGTTCTCTTTCCTCCATCGTTTCGTGAATTGGAATTATTGGAAAGAGTCGCACGAACAGGGTTACAATCAGCAAGGCACCGGCAAGGGTCCCGATCGTGATGGCCCATTCTTCCCAGGTGGGTAAATAGTGCTCATAGCTTTCGGGAACGTCATACATGGGGAGAAAAGGACTCAGCAGCGTAGGGGTTACAATGAGAAATCGCTTAAACCAGGCACCGACCACCACCAATATTCCCATGATAAACATCGGAAGCGGCCTTCGTCCTTGCGGAAATACCAAAACGATTACCGGCACGATCATGCCAAGTATGATGACGGACCAAAATAAAGATGAATATTCTCCAGTAAAAAGACTCATCAAATGATGTTCTTCTGCTTTTTTCATTTTGAAAGCCGGCACCAGATATTCATTCACATTAAAGTATAAATACAGCAATGCCAGCATCACCACAATTTTACCCATAAAGTCAAAATGCTTCAATGTGATGTATTCTTCGAGGCGGTAAGCCCTTCTGAAAACATACATTGCCACTACGACGCCTCCGGCGCCAACCAGAAAAGCGCCTGAAACAAAGTAGGCGCCGAAATTAGTGCTGTCCCAGCCTGGGCGATAGGTTGTGGCAAACAACCAGGAGGTAACGGTGTGAATCCCCAACGCAATTGGAATGATCATCACAGATATAATGGTGATGGCCTTCTCGCTGATCTTCTTTTGTTCATCCGTTCCTTTCCAAAAGGAACCCAGAAATTTATAAAACCGTACTGCTACCTTCCCTGCTTTCTTATTTTGAATCAGGTAAGGCAGATCCGCAAGCAGAGGAATATACAGGAATAAGACACTAAGAACCAGGTAGGTGGTAATAACAATCACGTCCCACATGATGGGCGATTGCAAGCGCGCGTATAAAAACAAATGATAAAGGCGCTCTGGCCGGCCCATATCAACGATGATTCCAATCGATGCAAAAATGATTGCAGAGACGGCAATGATTTCAGCGATTCGAGTGAGGGGTGTACGCAATTGCACGTTGGTGAGACGAAGAATAGCCGTAATTAATGAGCCGACTAGACTGATGGCCACAAAGAAAACGAAGTTGGAAATATAAATTCCCCAGGACGCGTAATCCCTCATCGCAGTGATGCCCAAGCCCTCCCTCAATTGCCTGACATAGGCGTAGAGCGCGATGATACAGAGCATGACAAGAAAGGCCGTCCAGATAACACCTGCTTTTCCAAATTTTTGAGGAAGGAGATCTTGCGTTATTTTATGATCAACATCAGTTAATTCCATGGCATTAATGTTTTTCTTCCTTCACTTCCAGTCCATCTTCAAAAGGGAAAAGCCTTTCAACTGGTGGCAGATAATACACACTGGGTTTGGTACCAAGATCTTCCATGAGGCGATAGCCCGAGCGATCGCGAATCAATTCACTGAAACGAACCGTGTCCGAACCATTGGTGACGACATCTTCATTCATATCGCCAAAATAAAATACACCATTGGGGCACGCTGAGACACAATGAGGCAGTTCACCCTTTCGAGTCATGTCGGGGCAGAAATCACATTTGGATACAGTTCCGATTTTTGGCGGACAGCTGGTCTCAGGCGAGTATTGTATAGCAAGCGCTTCAGGGGAAAGCAATGGTTTCTCCCAATTGAATACCCGTGTGGAGTACGGGCATGCTGCCATACAAAAGCGACATCCGATGCAGCGGTCAGAATCAATCAACACAATGCCATCCTGACGCTTAAATGTTGCATCTACGGGGCAAACCTTCACGCAAGGTGGTTCATCGCAATGCATGCATGTGCTCGGCTGCCAGAATGGGGCTGTGCTTTCCGCCTCTTGCATCGGGTACACTTTAATCCAGTTTTGATGTTCCTGAACCAAGTGCGCTTTGTTGCAGGCGCTTTGACATTTTTTAAGGTTGTGACAGTGGGCGAGGTCAATTACCATCACGAATTTTTTGCCTGGCATCCCCAGTCTTGCTTCTTCATTTGAAACCGGCGCCTCGGGCACAGGCTTCAGGTAGGCTCTATCTACTTCTATGATTTCACCGGTGACAGAAAGGAGCTGCACCATTTCGCCGGAAGCTGCTACTTCGTCTTTACCAAATGCCGTAAACGGATCTGATGAGGCAAGCCCGGTGAGCAATGCGCCCTTGATAAAATCCCTTCTTGGGATTTGTCCCAGGGGAATGATCTTTGGGAAACCGTTCATACCGATCTATTTTTTTTGATCCAATGTTGAATATCGTCTTTGCTAGCAGCCTTTTTTGCAATTGGCAACTTATCCATGTCAACCTCCACCAGCTTGCCATCCTTGGTGAGGAACTTCATAGTCTGCGGTGTTTTAGGTACTGACTTATTTCCAAACCTGAAGGCAGCCCACAACGCTGCCAGGCTAATACCTGCAAACAAAAACTTTCTCCTTCCTTGTATCTTCATAAGCTGAGCTTAAAAATTCCATAACCTTGTAATATTGAACCCTAGCAGGAATTCGCCTTTAAAGAAATCAACGGAGTTACGCGCTATGTTCTCCTGAGGCACAATGCCCTGGAAATTGGTAAAGAAAATCTGGAATGCGTGGGCACTGGTGGCAATTTCCCATCCGATGGTTACTCCTGGCTTAAGGGTAAAATTCTTATTGGTAGGATATTTTGTTAGTTGCTGC
>JAYVRH010000540.1:0-4604 GCA_043776495.1 Cyclobacteriaceae bacterium | reverse complement strand
CGTTTCCAAAATACCAATCATTGGTGCTGGTTGATTCCGTTTGAAAAAAGCTACTGTTCTGATTGTTCCCACTTCCATCGGACTTTTTACGTTTCTTTTTCTTGCCTGACTCCTTTTTTTTCCTGGCTGAAAATGATGAGTCAATTTTGGCGCGAAGTATGGAAGAGTCCATTGAAGCCATGAGCAATAGACTATCTTGCCATTGAATGGTTTCAGTGTATTTGACAAATTCTCCGAGCACGTCATGTCGCTTTTTGATAGCATCATAGTTATCAAATTCTTTTGGTAATGAAGTGATGGCAGTATCATAATACGATTTTGCCAACGAGAAACGCTTTAAGGAGTCAAAATATAATTGACCTACCCGAAGAAATGCATTACCCTGTATTCTCCTGTTCTTACCTGAATGCGCCGAGAGTTTATATTTTTCAATTGCTATCAGAACATTTCCTTGTTTGCGTTCAAATTCGCCAAGCTCAAAATAGATTTTATCCTTAAATTCCTGATTCTTAGTGTCCGCCAACAATTTCTCAAACTGCTTTCGCACCACGCGAACGTTCTTGGAGTTGTCGAGACGCGCTACTTGTGCCAGGTTGAGACGGGCGTAGAAGTCGATTTCATAGTCGGGGTTTGTGCCCAGACATTTGCGGTAATAATTGTATGCCTCTGAACTAAACCCAAGCTTTTGATAGACCTGCCCAATGATAAAATAGATCCTTCCCTTCCTGTCAATGTGAGAAAGAAGGGAGTCGGCTGCGGTCAGGTTTCTGACCATGTTGTCGTAATCAACCCTTACCTGGTAGTAGTAGGCTTTTTCGAGATAGAGATTCTTAGCGTTGTCTTTGTTGAGTTTTTCTTTTTCAAGAAACTGAAATGCCTCTTCTGCCTTCTCATACTCGCCTTGTTCGGTGAAGGTCCTAATTAAATAAACCAAGGCCTTGTGACGTAAGTTAATATCATGACTTTTTGTATTGACGAACTTAAAAGTCTGAATGGCGTTTTGGAAATCGCAGTCATATAATCGAGCAAGCCCTACCAACAAATAATCGTCATCCACCCAGCGGCTGTTGGGGTGCCGCTGAATAGAGATAGAAGCCATCTTCACAATTTCTTCAGTATCCTTACGGTAGCTCTTGGCTAGGTTTGTATCAAGTTTGGCGTAAAGCCGGAGAATTTGATTGGGGTCGTCATCGAGACTTTTAAGTATCAGTTTTTCTATTTCCAGACTCAGTTCCCTGGCATAAAAATATCCGTTGAAGCGAGCAGATGTGTTGTGGAAAATATCCGATGTAATGGTATTTTGATTGGAAGAACAATGCCAGAACAATATGCCTGGGATGCAACAGAGAATGACAATCAAAATACGCAAAGGCACCCTCATGGACTGGTTTGAGTTACAAACGTAAAAAACAGGTTTTCAATGTGATAATCAACCAGAATATCTAATTTTGTGAATATTTTCCTCATTTGACGCCCAAAAAGACAATATCCGATAGGCTCGTTGCTCGTTACCAGATGGTAATCAGAAGTGAAGAGAATCTGGAAGAGAAATCCAGCTTCGGTTTTACATACGCGAAGTTGATGGTTTTTTCAATTATTGTATTTGTCATTGTCTTTTCTGTAAGTCTTTATTTGTCGCAAACACTCCTCGCAAAATGGTATGACCCTCGCTATGCACAGCGGGAAACCAACAAGAAGCTATATCAACTTGCGCTTAAAGTTGATTCTCTGGCTCAAGAAGAAGAGAATAAGGACCAGTTCATACAAAACTTCAAGCGTGTGTTTAATGGCGATACAACCAGTGGGTTTGTTGATCCAGCAGTCGTATTGAAAGGGCAGAACAAACGAATCTTGCCGGCCAGCAGCGTGAGACTTGAGCCGACTGATTCACAGTTTAGAAAGGATTTTGAACAATCGGAGCTTTCACTTATTACGCTCACCGGAAGCAAGTATCGGGAGCTTCGCGAAACATTTTTTTTCGCTCCAATTACAGGTTTCGTTTCGGAACATTATGACGTAAAGAAAGGTCATTTTGGCGCAGACATTGTTGCAAAGACAAATGAGCCAGTTAAATGCATAGCCGATGGTACAATCATGTTGGCCTCATGGACACAAGATTCGGGTTATGTAATCGCCATCCAGCACCGAGGCAATTTGATTTCAGTATATAAACACAATGCCGAAAATTTGAAAAAAGTTGGTAATTTTGTCAGTGCTGGCGAAATTATTTCTATTGTTGGCAACAGCGGAGAGATGACCGATGGCCCACACCTTCACTTTGAACTGTGGTACAATGGAAACTCCCTGAACCCAGAAGAATTTGTAACTTTCTAAATAAAACAATTGAGACATGTTCACTACTAAAGACGAGAAAAAAGCTGCTGAAGAGATCAGCAATTCCAGCAATGTGATAGGCAAAGGAACTGTCCTGGATGGAAACATTGAGACTTTTGGTAATATTCGTATAGAAGGACGTATCAATGGAAATATCAAATCGAAATCCAAAATTGCGTTGGGACACTCAAGCCATGTTGACGGAAACATCACAGCCCAAAATGCAGATGTCGAAGGAGCGGTCAGGGGCAAAATCGAGATTTCAGATGTTCTTGTACTGAAAGCTACTGCCGTTGTTCACGGAGATATTTCCGCGGGAAAACTCGTTGTAGAGCCTGGTGCCGTATTCAATGGAAGTTGTAAGATGGGGGCCGCTATAAAAGATATAAAATCAGCGGAGAATGGAGCAGAAGCGCACGCCTACCGGGCAGAAGCCAACTGATTCGTTTCTCAAGTATAGTGGTTTTGCTTTTCAACTTTTCGGAGGCATTGGACTTGCTGCGTGGGCGGGCCACTCCCTCGACAAATTCCTTGAATTTAGATATCCGGTTTTTCTGCTTTCTTTTGTCTTCATTGTGTTTGCCGGCATGATGTACCAGATGTACCAAAATATCAAGTAACGGTTGCTCCGGTTTGTTTTCATTGCAGTTTTGCTGGCATTGCTTATCCTTGGATTTGTAATGACGACCTCGAAGTATGGGTGGATGTTGCAGCCATCTTTTACTATCGAGATTATAATTTTCCTTCTTTTGTCAACCATTTTCGTTTACATGGTTATTGCACGGCGCCTGGGCGTGCGTCCTACAGACTTTGTAACGATCTACCTTGGAACTACCGTCTTGCGAATTCTTCTATTTGGAGCATTTATTTTCGTGGTGATTCGCCTTGATAAGGCAGGAGCCTGGAGAAATGCTACGCTTTTTTTAGTGTGCTATTTCTTGTTTACGGCCGTGGAAGTTCTGACCTTATTTTATCAAATAAATTCTCCAAAGAAGGGCGTCCGAAAAGACGCTTAAACATTTTTTTTTGGCCTATTAATCAATAGTTTTGCAGTCGATTAAAATGACTGTGCAAACCTACCTGAATAAGCCTTTTTCTTTAGTTAAAAGCACGTTTTTCGTACTGTTCTTCACGTTGTCATTAACGGTAATTTTGCCGGTCTCTGCGAAGGATGAGCAAGGGCACGATAATCAGAATAGTGCCTCTGAGAATACACCAAAACTCAAGATCAGCACGGTGATCATCGAGCATGTGATGGACAATCATATATGGCATTTTTTCGATGGTCATTATGGCACACTTTATCTTCCTGTCATCGTTTACTCTACAGAACGAGGCCTCGATTTTTTCTCCTCCAGGAACCTGTTCGATGAACACCATAGTGAGGTCGCTTACAATGGCTATAAGCTCGAGCACAACAAAATATACCTGCAGGACAAAGAGGTTACAGACCTTTCGATTACAAAGAATGTATTGATGCTTTTCATCAATGCAGGTTTGTTAATCATTGTTCTAGCGTCAGTTGCAAAAGCGTATAGACGAAATACCGGGAAGGCTCCAACAGGAATTCAATCCTTCATTGAGCCGGTTGTGCTTTTTGTGAAAGATGAAATTGTTAAGCCGAATATAGGACCGAAGTATGAAAAGTACCTTCCTTATTTGCTGACCCTGTTTTTCTTTATTCTTTTTGGAAATCTGTTGGGCTTGTTGCCTGGAGCTGCGAATCTAACCGGAAATATTGCGGTGACGATGACGTTAGCCATGTTTACTTTTGTCATCACCAATGTGAGTGGCAATAAAAATTATTGGATGCACATTTTATGGACTCCAGGAGTCCCGTTGCCGCTTAGATTTATTATTCTCCCAGTGGAAATCATTGGCATATTTACAAAGCCATTTTCGCTTATGATCCGTTTGTTTGCTGCGATCACAGCCGGGCATATTGTGTTGCTTAGTTTGGTAGGACTCACTTTCATTTTTCATAGTTGGCTGGTTGGAATCGGGTCGTCCGTTTTTGTACTATTCATAAGCCTGATAGAATTGTTGGTGGCAGGGATTCAGGCCTACGTGTTCACGTTGTTTTCTTCGCTGTACATCGGAATGGCAGTGAAAGAACACGGTCACGATCATTAGAAATAAACGTAGGAGACTACAAAAGATACTCCAGGGAAACCCTTGGATTTTGTTTCACTTAATTACTTAACGCTATGTTATTTTCAATGTTTTTGGACGTCAGCTACGCAATCCTGGGAGCTGGTATTGGTGCCGGT
>JAYVRH010000539.1:0-4610 GCA_043776495.1 Cyclobacteriaceae bacterium | reverse complement strand
ATCACAGGCTTTGGAAAAATTGGATTGAATCAGTCGAACGAACTCAGCTACATTTCCTTATCAGATTCCCTGCCAAAGGCCAAGAATATTTTTGCCTCACTGGCCTACGAAAACGTGGTTTACTTTCTAAGCGAAAGTCACCTGTATGAATATAACACGGAAACGCGCGTAGCTCGCATACTCTTTTCAGCGAACGTACCCCATGGCGCATTCACGAGTATTTTTCGCATTGGCCAGAATCTTTATTTGAATACTGAAAAAGGAGGGCTTAAGAAGATACAGGAAGAAATTCTGATGGCAACAGGACTACCTCAACTGCAGAAAAAGGAAATCGTATTTGTTGAACGATCACCGGACAAGAAAACTGATTTGATCGCAACGGGCGACAGTCATTTCTTCATGCTCAAAGAGGGACAACCTTTGAGCCAATTCAGGCCGGCAGATTCTCTTTACCTCTTCTCCAATGTGGTGGCCAATGGTACCTGGGTGACCGATAAGCTTGTCGCCATTGGCACCCTTCGTGGCGGAATCATTTTCGTTGACAGTGAGACGGGGGAGACACAGGAGATATTGAATTATCATGCCGGCTTGCCGGACAATGAGATATATGCTCTACATGCCGACGGACGTCAGGGGTTATGGGTCACCCACGATTATGGATTTACAAGGGTGGCGCCCTTTCTTCCATTTCGCACCTACAACCATTACCCTGGCCTCGCGGGCAATTTGCTCTGTGTTCAATCCTTCGCCGGACAGGTATATGTCGGCACTACCCTTGGCCTGTTTCGGCTAACCAAAGAAGAGCTGTTTGAAGATCAGGCTTACACGGTAACCCAGACGAAGACAGAAACCATCAATATCGATGATCCTGATCTCCCGCTACCCGAGGGTGAGATAAAACAATCTGAACACAAGAAGAAGAAATTTGGGTTCCTGAATATTTTGAAAAAGAAGAAGGAAGCGTTAGCGGTTGCGCCCGTGGTTCAGGCCCCGGTAAAGACATCGAAGTCAGTATCGAAGTTGGTAAAAACGCAGGTAAGAAAAACCAGGAAAGTGTTAAAGGGAATCGAATACGTCTACAAACCAGTCGCCGGTATTTACGGAAAGGTAGACCAACTCATGACGGTTGAAAATAAATTACTTTGCGCCGGGGTGGGTGGCGTATTTGAGATTAATGGTTTGCTGGCGACTCCTTTGAGCCGGGAGCCAGTGAGGACCATTTTCTTTTCCCGGAATTTGAAGCAGCTGTTGGTGAGCACCTACGATGACGAAATAAAAACATTCCGAGCTGAGGCAAAAGGATGGAAACAAACGGAGTTTCCGGATACGCTGTCTGCCTATGCAGATTATTTTTTTGAAGATAACCTTCAAAACCTGTGGATTTGTGAACGCGACCGGATGGTGAAAGTCGGCATCGATGCAGGTGAGATTCTCGAAGCAGATTCCATTCCTCTTCCACATGTTTCCGTTGAAAAAACGGTAGGTCTGGCCAATGGTCAGGAAGTTTATCTCACACAAAATGGTTCGTTCTATCATTATGCGAGTTTCAAGAATCAATTTGTAAAGTATGATTCATTTGCCAGCGCAATGAAATATTTTGCTTACGCCGGCTACTTCTGGTTTTACGACGGACACAAGTGGCGGACCTTTGACAAGAAATTACAGGGGGCACTCAAAACGGAGTGGCTCACCCTGTTCCCGGATGTACGCTTTCTTGGACCTGCAGAGCAGGGTAAGAGCCTCTGGGTGATCACCGCGGACAATGAACTTTACAAATTTACAAGTGACCAGGGTCAGGTCCCAGAGTCCAATCCGTTGTTCCTGAAGGAAGTCAGAAGTCAGGAACACCAGCTTTCACCGAGTCATTCTCTTTTGGTGGAAGAGGGTGAGAGTGCCCTGACTTTTGAATTTATGCAGCCCGAATACATAAGCCTGCAGGCAATAGAGTATCGCTACTGGGTGGAAGGGGTTCAGACTGGCTGGTCGGATTGGTCAACCATCAACAACGTCATTAAGTTTCCCTTTCTGCCACCGGGTAAATATAAGGTGCTGGTGGAAGCGAAAGAACTCTTCGGCAAGATCACCAGGCTTGATAACTTTGATTTTGAGGTAGTGCCTCCGTATTGGAAACGACCCTGGTTTTACGCACTTGAGTTTTTGGTCTTCGGCTCGCTCGTGGTCTTGTCGTTGCGGCTCAATGTGGCCAAGTCGCGGTATCGCTACCTGAGTCGTTTTCTGTCCGCGCTCACCATAGTGCTCCTGATCCAGTTTGTTCAAACCATCGCCACGTCCAACATTACGCTCAAGAGTACCCCTGTGGCGGACTTTTTTATTCAAGTATTGATTGCGCTGCTGGTGCTTCCCGTGGAGGAGTTTTTGCGCAGACGCATTGTGAAGGCGGGTGCTGGGGAAAAATCTTGAATGGTGTGTTTGAGCTCATGCAGTGCGGAAGGCGTTTGGCCTTTGGCTTTTAGCTATTGGCTTGAGTTGACCCAAAACAAAAAGTGCGAGTAGCCAAGGGCCAAGAGCTAAGGGCAAAAGGCTATCAAAAAAATTTGAATTGCGTAGGCAATTGCTAAATTCACTCATAAATAGACCCGATATGAAACCCATTATTTTCCTTTTCACACTTGCGTTGATGATTTCCTCGTGTGGACCCAAAAAAACAGAGATGGGAAATCCCCCAGCCGAGGGATTTGATCTTGCCCATTCCGACCCCGCAGCCATTGAGTTGGCCGACAGCATCATGATTGCCATGGGCGGACGCGAAAGCTGGAACAATACCAGGTTTATCGGTTGGAATTTTGGAGGACGAAGGAATTGGATGTGGGATAAGATGACCGGACGCATTCGCATCGAGAGCATCAACGACAGCATTATCTATTTGGCCAATGCCAATGATACATTGGGACGCGTTCAAGTGAAAGGTCAGGAATTGAAAGAGCCCGACTCGCTCCGGAAGATGCTGAAGCGTGCCCGGTCGATGTATTATAATGATATGTACTGGCTTTGCATGCCCTATAAGCTTAAAGATTCTGGCGTGACACTGAAATACCTTGGAGAAGACACATTGAAAAGCAACCGCTACAACGTGATTCAATTAATGTTCCAACAAGTGGGAGACACGCCTCAAAACAAATACAAAATCTATGTCGATGTAAAGGACAAGCTGGTCCGGTATTGGTCTTATTATAAAGACAACAAACAGGATACCGCCAATTTCACCCGCCCCTGGGATAACTATCAAAAGTATGGGACCATTTTACTTTCGGGCGACCGATCAGACGGCGCGGGGCCCAAAAGCGTAAAAGTAGAAGAGAACGTGGCTGACAAAACTTTCACTGAATTTCAATAGTATGTTTATCAATCTTGAAACAATACCGCCCTTTTATAAAGCTTATGTAAAGTTGGTAAAGCACCCTGATGTGTTGCAGGCGATGCGCATTTCAGGCTATCGCACGATGGAGCTTATCCATTCGATCCCGGAAGCAAAGAGTGATTTTCGCTATGGCGAAGGCAAATGGTCCATTCGTGAAGTGCTGTGTCACGTGATTGATGCGGAAAGGATTTTTGCCTATCGCGCACTTCGTTTTGCAAGAAATGACAAGACTCCATTGCCGGGGTTTGATGAAAATGAATATGCCTTGCACCTGAATGCTACCGGCCGCAACCTCCGACAAATTGGGGATGAGATGCAGCACTTGAGAAGTTCTTCTGTGGATTTGTTTGAAAGCTTTAGTGCAGACATGTTAAAACGAAAAGGAACCGCAAGCAACAATGAACTCTCCGTGGTCGCCCTGGGGTTCATCATTGCCGGTCATGAAACTCATCACTGCAAAATCCTGCAGGAGCGGTACCTGAGCGCTTGATGACCATGCCTGGAAGGTACTGGCTCCTGTTCCTGGTGGCTGCCACCGCTTGTTCGTCACAGCGGTATTTGAATGTGCAGGTGCATCAGGCCGAACAAGACTTCAAAAACCACATTGGCTTTGTCCTGTTTGACCCGGTGACGTAAGACCATTTACGATCATCAGGGAGACCGCTATTTCACGCCTGCCTCCAACACGAAAATTTTTACGTTCTATGCCTCGCTCCAATTGCTGGGCGATTCTGTGCCAGCTTTGCACTACGTACAGCGAAATGATTCTTTGATTTTTTGGGGAACGGGTGATCCTGGGTTCTTGTATGATCATGCACATGGAGAAAATAGCGTATATGATTTTTTGAAAACCCACCCCGCGAAATTGTTTTTTTCATCCGACAATTTTCAGACAGAACATTTTGGGCCGGGCTGGGCATGGGGTGATTACAATTACGATTATCAGGTGGAGCGGACGCCGTTTCCGATTTATGGAAACAGGGCACATGTGAGAAAAGTGGGCGAAACATTTTTATCCCCATTAGGGATTTTTCAATACTCTTTATCAGATCCTGCCATCAGAAAGGAAAGGCCTGAGATTGTCAGGGACATTGGCAACAACCATGTGAAATACACATCAGGAAAGAGGACCTCGCCCACCGAATGGAGCATGCCATTTCGCTATAGCGATGAACTGCTTGTAAAGCTTCTGAGCGACACATTAAAACGAGAAGTAAAATTGATTTCTAAA
>JAYVRH010000538.1:0-4633 GCA_043776495.1 Cyclobacteriaceae bacterium | reverse complement strand
GTGCGAAGTGATCTTTACATCACCCACGAACAAAGCGGTGCTTGGTCGCGCCCTGAAAAATTGAAGATGAGTACCAGCTATGATGACTTTGCACCGTTTATGGGACCTGATAACAAAACACTCTATTTTGCCAGCGACAGATTGGGGCAAGGCCGGCAGGGAGGAACCGATATCTATAAATCGACACGACTGGATGATACCTGGAACAATTGGTCGGATCCAGTCAATCTGGGCAAGCCAGTCAACACCGCCGCCGCCGACGATTATTTTTCCATTGACGCCGCCGGACAAGTTTATACTGCACGCTCCAACAGCCGCATGGATGGCGGTAACCTGGATATTTTTATTTTGATACCAAAGTCGATCAAAGTGATGCTCACAGGTGTCGTATACGATGAGAAGACAAAGCAGGCTCTTTCCTCCGATGTGACCGTCACGATCAAAGATGTGAAACCGATTGTTTTAAAAGCGCCGGCATCGGGAAAATTTGAAACGAAAATTCCGGAGACCAACGAGTATCAGTTGTCCGCAAGTGCTTCCGGTTATCTTCCGCAGGATTTGACGATCGCCGTCCCACGACTTGGAAGTGATACAACGCTTACCGTGGAAGTTTACCTGACACCCATTATAAAGAAACTGATCATCATCGGAACAGTCTTTAACAAGAAGACCACACAACCGATCAAAGCAAAAGTTGACTTCACCCTCAAACCTGAGAAAAAGAGCAGCTATTCCGCCGATGCGCCGGAGGGAAAGTTTGAATTAGAGATAGGAAAATTGGGTTGGTACTTGCTGGCCGCTTCCGCGGAAGGATTCCTTTCTGCGACAGACAGTGTGGAATTCAATTCAGAAGGTCTTTCGCCGGTGTCGAAAGATTTGTACCTGCCGCCCATTGAAGTAGGGCTTACCGTGAGGTTAAAGAATATCTATTTTGATTTTAACAAGGCTACGCTAAAGCCGGAATCTTTCACCGAGTTGAATAAAGTGGTCAATTTCCTTGACCAGAATCCAACGGTGGAAATAGAAATTTCAGGCCACACTGACAACAAGGGTTCTGATGAGTACAATCTTACTCTTTCGCAAGGGAGATCGCAGTCGGTGGTGGACTATCTTGTAAGCCAGAATATCCAACCAAGCCGCCTCACTGCCAAAGGTTATGGTGAGAGCAAACCGATCGAAACCAATGAAACAGAGGAGGGAAGGGCCAATAACCGACGGGTGGAATTTACGGTGTTGAAGAAGTGATCATGACTTTAATATATACTTTTGAATTTCTTTGTGCCTTGTGGCATAAATTAGCGTATTACCTGGCCACAAAAGACACAGGTACTAATCTAACACCCCTTTAGAACCATCTTATGAAAAGAAAAATCATGTTCCTGTTCCTACCGGCGATTATTTCAATTTCCAGCCAGGCATTTGCCTTTACTGACACCACCCGATATACAATTCTAACGACTGAAAAAATTTCGGGTAGGCAGCTTATCTGGTCGGATGGTGCTGGAAAAGTTTCTTACCTATATGAGTACAATGACCGCGGGCGTGGTCCTAAACTAAGAGTTGATCTCACCATTGAGAATGGGGAAGTGATGACGCGCAAGGCCACTGGCGTTGATTATTATAAAGGCAATGTGCTGGAGACATTCGAAATCGCAAATGGTGTTGCAAAGTGGAAGAACAATATTGAAGAAGGGCAAAAAAATATCTCAGGTCCGATTGTATACGATCCTTTGCATAGTGTGCCAGGTGAAATCGAATGGGACTTGAGACTATTGTTGAAACAACATACGCATGAAATAGAAGCTTTGCCGGGAGGCAGCGTGAAGGTGGAGCATGTTAAGAGTCACACCGCTAAAGTAAACGGCTTCCCGGAGGAGCTAGAATTATATTCTTTCACAGGCTCCGGAGGACCTCCTTCGTTTTTTTGGGTCACACCCAAGAAAGATTTCTTCGCTCAGGTGGGCGGATGGATGTCCACCATCAAATTAGGATACGAGTTTCTGGTGCCGGAACTGAAGAAACTTCAGGAGAATGTTGAGTTGGAATATTTTACCGGTCAGGCGTATAAGCTTACACAAAAGCCTGCCATACCTGTTGCCATTGTGAATGTCAATGTATTTGATTCCAAAAAAGGTAAAATTTTACCAGACCATACGGTCATCATCGAACAAGGGAGAATCAAGCAGGTAGGAAAATCGAAAAGCATTAAGGTTCCTGAAAAGAGCAAGATCATTTCAGGGGCAGGCAAAATGTTATTGCCGGGACTGTGGGACAATCATGCACATTATAATATGGAGCAAGGGTTATATCACCTCGCGGCAGGGGTGACCAACATCAAGGACATGGGGAACTCACTTGACTTGCCAGAGACTAAGATGAAGGTCGATAACGATCAACTGCTTGGCCCGGATATTTCAATATGGTCAGGCTTCATTGACTTTGCGGGGCCTTATGCTGGACCTACTGGAAAAATTGTGAAGACGCTTGATGAAGGTCTTGCTGCTGTGAACTATTACGCCGACCACGGTTATCAGCAAATAAAGTTGTACAGTTCTGTTCCCGTGGATTGGGTAAAGCCACTGGCAGCGGAAGCACACAAGCGTGGCATGAAGGTATGCGGGCATATTCCTTCCTACATGACGGCCGAGCGCGCCGTGAACGATGGATATGATGAAATCATTCACCTGAATATGATCATGCTTAACTTTCTCGGCGACACAATCGATACCAGGTCGATGGGCCGTTTTGTAAAGGTGGCCGAGCGATCAAAAGACATTGATTTGAGTAGCGCTGAAGTCAAGCGATTCATTAAACTCTTGAAAGGCAAGAAGACGGTGGTAGATCCGACCGCAGCCATATTTGAAGGTATGTTTACCAACCAGCCAGGAAAACTTGCCGCCGGTTATGAGACAAACCTGTCCATGTTTCCGACAGAATTTCGAAGAGAACTTTACAGAGGAGGATTACCTACCATGAAGGGTCATGAAGCCCAGTATCAGCAGTCATACGCGAAGATGTTGAAAATGCTTCAGCTGCTGCATAAGAACGGAGTTATGTTTCTGCCTGGCACGGATGATTTTCCGGGCTTTGCGCTTCAGCGCGAATTGGAATTATATGCAAAGGCTGGCGTTCCCAATGCTGAGGTTCTTCAAAAAGCAACCTTATTTTCAGCGCGGGTAGCGGGAGTGGAAAATGAACTTGGCTCGATCGAAGTAGGGAAGAAAGCCAATCTGATTATGGTGGAGGGTGATCCTGTGAAAAATATTTCTGATATACGAAACGTAGAGCTTACCATCAAAAATGGGAATATGTATGACTCCAAGGCATTGTACAAGTCGTATGGGTTTGGATTCTGGAAGTAATTTCTTTACCGCGGAGGCGCTGAGACTCGGAGAATGCCCTCTGGGTTTTTCTTTGCGTACTTAGAATCTTTGCGTGAAATGTATTAATTTTTCCAGATACATTATTAATTTCCCCACAAACGTCGTTAGCAGTTTATATTCCTGCAGTTCCTTCGGCACGGTCTTCAGAAATGACAACATAGCTTTGGCATGATCCACATCCAGGCATTCATCTTTTACTTTGCTGTTGTAGGTATGGATGGTGAAAAGGACAAATCCGGAAGCAGGAAGGCGTGAAAGCGTTTGTCGCTCGCTGCGCACAAAGATTTTGTCGCCTGCATTTTCATCGGTGATGTTATCGGCTTGCTGCTCCAGGAGTTTCAGGTATTGTGCCGTATGGCGTGATGACAAATCCATTTGGTCGGTGATGCGAAAACCCCAGTTTGTTCTTGCAATGGGTTTGTGGATGGGGATGCGTTCAATCAGTTTATCAGCAGCGCGAAGGGTAGGGTCCATCAGCGCCGGCACGGGAGCGTGCAGGTCCAGGAAATGCTTTTGAAACTTAGCCTGTATTTCCCAACCGCTGGGAAAACAAAGCTGACCTGCTTGAAGTACCGATGCTGCATCCAGGAGCAGCAGATCTTCCTGGACCTGTTGGCCCACCCAATCGAGCGGCTCCAGTGGGAGGGAGGCATCATCGCCAAAGACGAAATCAAGTTTTTCATCAAGCAATTTGTTCACCCAGGAACCATGTGAATTGACCTTTGTGAAGTGAAAAGTTTCAGAATGGGCGAGGCTCAGACCCGTCAGCACTTTTTCTACTACTTCCCATTGAGCTGTTGCGGTTGCCGGTGAGGCTGCGTAATAATAGGAATGATTCTCTTGCAGAAGTTTTCGCTTGAGTAAGATCTCGTCACGATAATGTTCATCAATTTCCACTACTGGATATTCCGGGGCCAACGGGGCAGTGGCCATTCTCAAATCAAAAGCAGAAGGAAAGGGAAAGTATTTAAGCATCTCCGGGTTTTTCTTCTGCGAGAATTTCTCTTGCTTGAGCAGCATCTTTTTCAAAAATATGAAGACGGACACCGGGGAAGATGTCATTTCTGAAGGGATAGAGGCTCGTGAAATTTTCTTCGGTGAGAAAGCAGGGAATTCCGTAAGCGTCAAGCTTTGTTTTGGCCAAATTGGCTTGCATGACTGTGTCGAAAGCCTGGTAGATGACGATTTTTTCGGCGGGGTCTTCCATCGGATTAAAGTACGGATTTTTCTTGTTTTTGGCCACGCAAGGA
>JAYVRH010000537.1:0-4640 GCA_043776495.1 Cyclobacteriaceae bacterium | reverse complement strand
CACTCAATGAAGGTACACGCGTTTATTTTGAACGCTCTGCAAAAATTGAAACTGGGCAACTTGCGGAAGACATGAGAGGCATCCTCGAAACACCTCCTAAACCGGAAGCGGTAGCACGACTTTCGGTTTTCCCGAACTACAACGCCTTGATGCGTACCACATGCGTTGCTACAATGATCAGCGGGGGGCATGCTGAGAATGCACTCCCACAGACGGCTTCTGCCATTGTTAACTGCAGGATACTACCCGGTGAAGACCCGGAGAAAATAAAAGAGACCTTGATTATCGTATTCGGTGACAACACGGTGTCTGTCTCGGCATTGAAACCTGCCAAGCCCAGTCCTCCATCTCCACTCAATCCTGATGTGACAGATCCGATTGAAAGAGTCACACAGCAAATGTGGCCAGGTGTTCCTGTTGTTCCTACAATGTCGACCGGTGCGACCGACGGAGCTTACCTCCGCAAAGATGGCATCCCCACGTATGGTGTGTCCGGAATTTTTGGAGACATCACCGACGTCCGGGCACATGGAAAAGATGAGCGCATCGGCATCAAGTCATTTTATGAAGGGCAGGAATTTCTCTATCGCGTGGTGAAAGAGATGTCGGCGAAGACGAGTGTGAAGAGGGATTACTAAGTGCGAAAGTGTTGAAGTGTTAGAGTGCTATTTCTTCCAAGCTACTTATTGAATCTTTATCACATCAACCGGGTTCATTCTCCCTGCCTTCAGGGAAGAATATCCTGCTGAAATTATTACCAGTACGAATGAAATAAACATTACTACGACGAAAACAATGCCATTCAAGTCCGTTCGGTAGGCAAATCCGCCAAGCCATTCATTCATAAGCCAGCAAGCAATGGGTAAAGCGATGACATTTGCGAGCAAAGCAATTCGCAAAAAGTAGCCCACATGAAGAGATGCTATTTGCCGTACTGTTGCCCCAAGAACCTTGCGGATGCCAAATTCCTTCATTCGCCTTCCGGACAAGTATGCAGAGAATGAAAAAATGCCAAGCGATGAAATCAATACAATGATCCAGGTGCTGGCTTGAAGGGTAGAATAGGCCTTGCCTTCATTTTGATATTGGTCATTATATCGGTCATCCAACGTAGCATAATCCATAAGATATTCCGGAAGAACGCGTTTGTAAACTGATTCAATTGCTGCTATGGTTGTCTTAAAATCCCCATCAATTCTTACGTTAAGACAAAATCCAGGCCATGAATCATATTGAAGTCTCATCACGACGGGTTCAATTTCTTCGTGAAGCGACTTTGTATTGAAGTCTCTTACAACTCCTACCACGGTACCCTCCCATTCATCTTCCTTGTTTTCACTATTTGCGAGGCTTATTCTCCTTCCGATCGGGTCGCTCCATCCAAATTCTTTTACAGCCGTTTCATTCACGATAAATGCGTTCCGCACCTCACTTGGTTTGTTGACATCGAAACCCCGGCCTGACAAAATTTTCACATTCATAGTTCTGAAAAAATCGTGATCGACAAAGATCTCGTTCAACAAGATTTTCTTCATGTCGCCATTCACTTCAATTTTGTACCAATCTTTGAAATAGGGAACCCCCGTCATATGATAATACGAAAAAGACGCAGCCTCGACTCCTGGCACCCTGCTAATCTCATTTTTCAAAACGGGGGCTTTCTCCAGCGGATATCGGTCAGGCATGAATACTTCCACAAGATTGTGGCGATCAAATCCGATGTTCGTGGTTTTGATATATCCTAGTTGATCTCCGATTACCCATGTTGCTGAAATGCAAATCACGGAAATGGCGAACTGTGCCAATAATAGAAATCGACTTAAAGAAGAGTTCTTTCCAAGTGTATACCCATTTTTTAAATCCCTGATGGGATTGTTTCTTGAAAGTTGAAAAGCAGGATATACACTAGAAGTAAGAACAAGAAAAAACAGAGTCAGTGCAATGAGTATAATTAATTTTCCGTCCGCCAACATTTCAAATCGGAGATTAGAATCCAGTAGCGCTAAGACTTGCGGAAACAAAAAGTACAGCATTCCCAAACTCAATATCAAACTCAGCAGGCAGAAAAGCATTGCTTCCAATGTTACTAGAAAACCAATTTGATTCCTTCTTGCCCCCAACACTTTACGAACTCCAATCTCTTTGTTGCGATGATCAAAATCAGC
Source organism: Cyclobacteriaceae bacterium (assembly GCA_043776495.1). Classification (GTDB taxonomy): domain Bacteria; phylum Bacteroidota; class Bacteroidia; order Cytophagales; family Cyclobacteriaceae; genus ELB16-189. The sequence continues at coordinate 2,475 of JAYVRH010000537.1, read as the reverse complement.
TATGGTTAAATTCAGATAATTGATGCTGGCTATGATCAGCAGAAAAAAGGCCAGCGATAAGTAGATATAGAGGTAGAGTGGGTTTCCCTTTCTATCAAACTCCCACTTCAAGGGATCACCCAGATAAATATCTGAAAGCGGTTGGAGGAAAATGCTGAAATCTCTTTCGCGTCCGTCTGCACTTTTAACAAGATTTTTTTTGAGCAATGGTTCGCTTTTTTCTGTGAAGCTCTGTAAATCAGCCTGGCGATCCATTCTCACAAAAAGATTGTTCCCACCTCCTCCGATCTCCCATGGATTTCGTTTCGGTTCGCCCGGGCCTCTCATTGATCCAAAATTCATGATGGCATTAATAAACAAACTGGAGTTGGATGGCAAGTCCTCTATCACAGCTTTGACCTCAAGCATCCGGTTGAACCGATCCGGAAACAAAATCAATTTGTTCATAGGGTCTTCGTCGCCAAAAACTTTTCTAGCAAGGCTTTGCGTCAATACAATGGCGTTTGGATCACTCAAAGCTTTTTTACTTCCGTGGATAAATCCAAAAGTAAAAACTTCGAATAGCGTGCTATCTGCCTCCACAAAACCTGGCAAACGAAATAACTTGTCATTGTATTTAACCAGGGCTTGTCCCCATTCACTGATCCCTGAATAAGATTTGACTTCCGCTAATTCTGATTTCAGGGCGGCACCCAATGCAGGTGGCACCGTGGCATATTTTATTTGTATGCCATTTTCCATCCTGATGGAATTCACACGATAAATATTTTCATAATCATCATGAAACCGATCAAACGACCATTGAAAAGAAACATAGATCGCAATGACGAGAAAACTAAAAAGCGCGAGGCTAAGCCCGCCCAGTTTGAATACAAAGTTGACTTTGCTTTTCAGCAGATGCCGATAGGTCGTCTTGAAGTAATTCTTAAACATGGGCAGTCGGTTTAGTTCAATAATTCATTTCTTAACATCACTCCTGGTTTAAATACTGGACAGTATTTAAACTCAAGAAAACCCACGGAGCTAAATGTAATACGAAAGTCGGCAGCTTTGTACTGTTTTCAGGGTCAATTCAATTCTGTAAATCTGTTTCAAAATTCGTTCATTATCTTTGTAATATGAAAACGATAACACTTGAAGTAAGCGACCCAGTGGCAGAAAAGGTTGCCGGAATGACACCGGCCGAAAGGAAATCCGTTTCTGACACCTTAGATCGAATTGTGTCAAACAGGAAGAGCTTGGAGGAAATTATGAATGAAGCCAGCGAACAGGCAAGGAAAAATGGTCTTACACCTGAAATTCTTGAAGAATTACTTAAAAAGTAAGTGAGACTGGTCTTTGATTGCAATGTATTGATAAGTGCGTTCCTCTCTGATACTTCTTCTCCTGGTCAGTATACGTCGATTGAGTTACGGCAATTATTTCTCGAAGAATTTGAATCCATTTCCACCCGGATCAAAATAACAAAACTTATAAAGATATGTCGGGATGCGAAAGATGATAAATACCTCGAACTCGCCATTTCCGGCAAAGCAGATTGCATCATCACCGGCGATCCTGATTTGTTGGTCCTCCATCCATTTGAAAATATTCCAATCATTACTCCAAAAGAGTTTTTGGAAAGATCTTAATCAACTTCATTCAAACAACAATGTTTTCTAATCTGACTTGAATGCCCTACCTCTTATCATGAATCAATAATTCCACTCTCCTGTTCTTGTTTCGCCCGGCATTGCTATTATTGGGCGCTATGGGCCTTGAACTTCCGAATCCTTCAAACGTGACCCGGTTTTCTGAAACTCCGTTCTCAATCAAGTATTCCGCAACCACCTCTGCTCGCTTTGTGGAAAGGTTCTTGTTGTGACTTTCCCGCCCTGTGTTGTCCGTGTGCCCTGAGATTTTCACTTCCAGCGAAGGATGTGAAAGTAAGAAATCCATGATCGAATCAAGTGCTGAAAATTGCTCTACTTTCAAGGTCGAACTGTTTGTCGCAAATAAGAATTCATTCAATACGATCAGGCTGTCTGACTTTAAAATCGGCGCATCAACTTTTGGTTCTTTAACGACTGGCGCAATTGCTTCTGCCTGGACGATTTGCTGAGGCTGCTTCTTGATCACAGGCTTCCCGACCTGAGTTGAATCGGGCCTCACATTCCTATACATCCCTTTCTTAGCATTCTTTTCGATTCGCTTTTTGAATTTTGAGAAACTGATGGCGTGAAGGGCCTTGTTTCGAGCCACTGTATTTCTACACGCCCATTTAAAACAAAGTATTACGGTAAATATATTATGATGCGGGGAGTTTCCTCTTGTCAGCATTCTTTGATTCTTTTCCCAAAGATGTGAGAGCACAAAAGGCATTTTTGGATTACCATACTCCCGGCCAACATTCACTTGCGCAAAGGCGGAGTTAATTGATAAGTATGTTGCAAAGAGGAGAGACAGACGTTGCGCCTTCATAAACTGTAAAGCGCC
>JAYVRH010000536.1:0-4642 GCA_043776495.1 Cyclobacteriaceae bacterium | reverse complement strand
AACTTTCCTGCCACCCTCATGCAAAGGCTCTCCGGCTACATACTTTCCATCTCTTCGGAGTTGTTCGACCCACAAGAACCATTGTTGCATACGACTTTGCATGACTTCCGGTGATTCGGCGCCACGACCACCATGGAACAGGAATGCGAATTTTTCCATACTTAAAGTGAATTATTTATTAAAAAAAGGAAATGAGTTGCCTCTATGACGGTTGCAGAACCCGATACCGGACAGTTAATTTCGTTTTAATTTCAGAATTTCCATAGTCTTAAAAAAATAACCCCTCCATGATTAAAATTATCCCCCTGGCTGTGGCCCCATGTTCTAATCAAGTTGCTAAAGAATCACTAGGGGTTGGCGGGTTCATGTTCTCTGGATTCAATATTCCGCTCCTTCCATTTCTTTACCTCCTCCTCCCTCTGCTTCAATTCACCTTCGGTTGGCTGATAATGGATTAATCGTCGCAAGTCCGGCTGCCCGGCGTCCACCCATGCCGTGTACCATAAGTCCCCGGTCAACTTGATGCTCGCACGAAATTGTCGCTCGACCATGCCTGACAGCTTTTCGTCATAGCGTTTTGAATACTCAATGGAATAAACTTTTATGGTTTGTTTGCCTTTGGTTTCATAATTGAATTTCACATTGGCGTTGGCCGACAAAATCCTTTCTTCATTCAAAACCGAGTCAACAGCTGAAGCCGATTGGTGAACGGCATCCCAGGCCGCCTGCTGCGGATCAGTAATATAAGTTGCAGCACCCACGAAAAAATCATATTGATGAAAGAACAATTCTGGCAATCGAGATTCCCAAAAAGCATGGATGCCGTTTTGCCCAGTCCGCTGGCCGTTGTAGTTGCTGGTGGTATGAAGTGGTACGTTGGCATCACCCACATAGTGTCCCAGCTCAGCCGAAATGCGCAATATCTTTGATGGGTCACTCAGCAAAAAAGCTTCCTTCAACTGATAAAACATTTTCACAATATGCCACGGAACAATGCCGTGGGCCTTGAGGGTGTCCTCGCCATATTTTTCTACAGCCTGTTTCCAATACTTCGGCAACTGGGTCGCCGCGCTGTCGCCGTAATCGTCCATGTCAATATAGTGTCGCGGCGCCTCATCCACTACGGCATACCGTCTTCGGTCAGGGTTCGTGGAGGCCTCGGAGATGTACCGAATATTTTTTTTGTAGAAGCCGGTCATTTCAGGAGGAAGGGTGAAGACGGCCAGCCGGTTAATTTTTTCGTGGGCGAAGAAACCCCAGCCCGATCCGGTAATGACTGTCATTATTAAAAGGACTTTCAGGGGCAAATTCATCAGGCTATATTTCGTCAACGAATTTATCAACATGCGAGACCTTATTGTCATTCTTTTCTTTTTTGTTCTGGAAACCGTACAGGCTTCTGATCCTTATCCACGAAATGAAGCTATTGACATCCGGCACTATGTGTTTAGGCTGGAACTGAATGATTCGACCGACCGCATTGCTGGGGAAACGGTGATCGATATCCGTTTCAAGAAAGCGGTCTCTGATTTTGAGCTTGACCTTGTCAATAATAATGTCAAAGGAAAAGGAATGAATGTGAGCTTAGTTTTGCTGGACGGCCAACCTTTAGCGTTTTCTCACCAAAACGACCGCGTTAAAATTCAATTGCGCACCTCCGCTCAGCCTGGAGATGATAAGAAATTCACCATCCGCTACTACGGGATCCCCCAGGATGGACTGATCATCAGCAATAACAAATTTGGTGACCGCACCTTCTTTGGCGACAATTGGCCCAATCGCGCACACCATTGGTTGCCAACGGTTGATCATCCTTATGAAAAAGCTACTTGCGAATTCATCGTTTTGGCGCCTGAACATTATACCATTATCGGGACAGGAGAAAAAGTGGAAGAAAGTGCCATTGGGAAAAACAGGAAACTCACTCACTGGAAAACCGCCATACTGCTTCCCACGAAGGTGATGGTGATCGGTGCTGCCCGCTTTGCGATTTCTTATGAAGGTGTCGTCAACAATGTTCCTTTGCAAAGCTGGGTCTACCCGCAGAATCGCACAGAAGGATTTTCAGATTATGCAATTGCAGCAAGACCGCTCGATTTTTTTATTAAAAACGTTGCCCCCTATCCATATGAGAAACTTGCCAACGTGCAATCCACCACTCGATACGGCGGTATGGAGAATGCGAGCAATATCTTTTACTATGAAAATTCGGTGACGGGCAAATCGTCCATCGAAGGATTGGTTGCACATGAAATTGCACATCAATGGTTTGGCAACTCGGTCTCCGAGGCAGATTGGTATCACGTATGGATCAGCGAGGGCTTCGCAACCTATTTTGCCAACTTATACCTTGAGAATAGATATGGTAGCAAACGCCTGAAGGAGGAAATGGAAACGGATCGACAGCAAGTCATTGCTTATTTCCAAAAAGATCCTTCTCCAATCGTCAATACATCGATTGCCGATATCACAGAAGTTCTGAATACCAATTCGTATCAAAAAGCATCCTGGATGTTGCACATGCTTCGCTACGAAATAGGCGATCAGAAATTCTGGGAAGGTGTGCGGGAATATTATCGTCAATTCCAATTGAGCAATGCCATGTCGGATGATTTTCGGCTCGTGATGGAGAAAATATCCGGAAAGGATTTGAAGGCTTTCTTCAACCAATGGATTTTCAGGGCAGGACATCCAAAATTGGAGGTTGTCTGGCAATACGACACACGCAAGAAGCAGGTTTTGGTGATTCTGGAGCAAAAGCAGGAACACGTATTTGATTTCTCCCTGGACATCGGGTTCAAAGCGTCTGCCGGCACCCAACAATTAGAAAAGGTCAAAATCACTTCCCGAAAGCAAGAATTTCTAATCACGACTGGCCAAAAGCCTACCGCAGTCATACTAGACCCCAATGTCTGGCTGTTATTTGACGGCAGTATCCATCAGAAGACGGCCAAAAGTCAGGACAAATGATCTGTTTTTTGCAAATCCGGGGTTTCGTTTTACATTTGCAATCCTTTTGAAAACAAACCATGGCAAACCATAAATCAGCCGAAAAACGCATCCGCGCAAACGAAACTAAAAGGGTACGCAACCGCTACCAGAATAAGACTACGCGCACCCAGATCAAGAAACTCGAGGGTATCACCAAGAAAGACGAAGCTCAGGCGCTTTTGAAGTCGGTATCTGCAATGATTGACAAGCTGGCCAAAAAGAACATTATCCATTGGAAAAAGGCCGCCAATCAAAAGTCGCAGTTGGCGAAGAAAGTCAACGCCCTGGCCTAAGCCTTATCAAAAGACATTATTTTTCCCTTCTTTATTGGTTCACGCCAATGGAGGAGGGTTTTTATCTTTTGCGCCATCCTACGACGCTATTGACCTAAGCTTATGGCGCTGGGGCGGCCTGCGACCTTCGGATTCTTCCCAAAAGCGAGGCTTAAAATTCAATCCTGTTTTCATGAGGCATGCCGAAGCGGCCAAACATCATCAATTCTGTAGTTTGCTTTCAATTTATCTCAATGAAGATTGATGAATCAAAACCACTCACAATCAAAAACTGGTCGGCTGAAGACAGACCTCGGGAAAAATTATCTCTGAAGGGGAGTTCAGCCCTTACAGATGCAGAGCTCATCGCCATCCTCATCGGCTCGGGCACCGCCAGCCTGAGCGCAGTAGATGTATCGAAGAAAGTACTTCAGAATGTCGACAACAATCTCCATGCCTTGGCCAAACTTTCCATAAAAGATCTGATGAAAATCAAAGGAATCGGTGAAGCCAGGGCTGTGTCCATCGTAGCGGCGTTGGAACTCGGCCGCAGGAGGAAAGAGCTAGACATCAACGAAAAACCAAAGATCAGTTCTTCACGAGATGCCTTTGAATTGCTTAGTGGAGATATGATGGATTTACCCCATGAGGAATTTTGGGTGTTACTATTAAACCGGGCGCATTGTGTCATCAGAAAGAAGCGCATCAGCGAAGGCGGAGTAAGTGGCACGGTCGCCGACCCGAAGATTATTTTTAAGATGGCCCTAGAAGAACTGGCCAGTGGAATCATTGTGGCGCACAATCATCCTTCCGGGAATAGGACGGCGAGCCAAAGTGATATCGATTTGACAAGGAAATTAAAAGAGGCAGGAAAATTTCTTGAGATACAATTGCTGGACCATCTGATTATTTGTGGGCAGAAGTATTTTAGCTTTGCGGATGAAGGAATGGTTTAGAGGGGAAGTAGGAAGTAGAAAGTAGGAAGTAGAAAGGGTTAAGGCTCAAATTGCAGAATGAAATTTTCGGGAATATTAATTGTGGCGATTGTCATTGTTCTGTTGGGGATAGGTTTCTATTCGATGACGTCAGGATCATCGGATGCGGAATACATCGCCGAGGTTCTTAGTGAACGAAAACAGAAAGATAAATTCATAAAAACTTCTGCAGAGTCACCGTTCGCCTCAAAAGATTCTATTGGAAGTGAAAATCTTAAGTCAATTGACGGATTGAAGTATTTTGAGCCGGATGTAAAATATAGGATCAGGGCGACCCTGGTTCCCGTGGAGAACAAAAAGGTGGTGAATTTGCCAACAAGTTCCGGGGAACAGAACAGGTTCCTTGAATATGCCTGGGCTGAATTTGAGTTAGGCGGAATAAAA
>JAYVRH010000535.1:0-4645 GCA_043776495.1 Cyclobacteriaceae bacterium | reverse complement strand
AAATGGTGAGACTGGCAAAGCTGGTGATCGATTCCACCCAGTTGGAAAAGTATAGTGCTATTTTAAAAGAAGAAATGGCGACCTCCGTAAAGGTTGAGCCAGGTGTATTGACATTATATGCCGTGGCTGAAAAGAACAAACCCACGCACATCACCATCCTTGAAATTTATGCCGGCGTAGAGGCTTATGAGAGGCATCTGAAGACACCTCACTTTTTGCGATACAAAACCAGCACGAAGGATATGGTGAAGTCACTCGAACTGATTGAAACCGTTCCGCTTATTCCTGAGATGAAGATTAAATAACAAAGTCAGGAAATACCTTGAAGCACAATTCAACGCACGATAAATACAATATGAACATGAGAACAAAAATTGTTATACTGGCATCATTGACAGTTTTATTCTCTATTGTCCATGTAAGCGGTCAATCGGACAGCACAGAAAGAAAAAAGACAGAGAAAAAATATCAAGCAAAAGCTCCAAAGACGCAGCCGTTTGAGAAAAAAGCGTTTGCACCTTCCAAGACTACAACTCTAAGATGGTTGGGCATGGCAGGTTTTTTAATTAACAGTCGAGGCACAACGATAATGGTTGATCCGCTGTTGGAAGGATTTGATATGCCGATTATGATTGAGTTCCCCATTGCTCCTAAGAGTGTTCCAAAATTAGATGCAGTGTTAGTTACACATGCCGACAATGATCACTACAGTGTTCCAACCAATCGTGATTTAAAATCGGTTACGCGTTCATACCACTCAACTATTTACGTGGACTCATTGATGAAGAACGAAGGCTTTCCATCATTCGGCCATGACATCGGAGCTGTATTCAAAGTGGGGCAGGTCAACATTAAGTTGACACCAGCTGATCATGCTTATCAAAATGCGTATCCCGGTATGAGTAAGCGCTTTTTCAAAAATGAGGATGCGTGCGGATTCTGGATTGAAACGCCAGATGGAGCAATATGGGCAACTGGCGATTCACGTTTATTGCCGGAGCACCTTACTATGAATCCAGTACCTGATGCAATTCTCTTTGATTTCTCTGATAGTGAATGGCATTTCACTTTTGAGGGCGCTGTAAAACTAGCAAACGCATATCCTAACACCCAGCTCCTGCTTTGTCATTGGGGGTCAGTGGATTCACCTGATTTTGCTCCGTTCAATGGCGATCCCAAGAAGTTAAAGAAACGTGTCATTAACCCTGAACGCATTCATGTACTTGCACCGGGGCAACCTTACACGCTGACTAAATTGAAAAAAATCACCGGGAAAGTGAAAAATAAATAATACCTCCTTAAGCTTCATGGTCAAGGAGTCGCTGTCGGGTTACTTGGCGTTGGTGCTAACCCCTCCATAACGAAGGTACATCGCTGGAAGGAAAAACAAGTTGAGGAGTGTAGAGGTAATGAGGCCACCGACAATTACAATGGACATAGGAAATTCAATTTCCTGACCGGGTTGGTTGCCTGTGACAATAATTGGCAACAAGGCGAGGATTGCCGCCGAAGCGGTCATTAAAATCGGAGCCATTCGCTCCAGTGCCCCTCTCACAATCATGGGCTTGCCAAATAATTCTCCCTCCTCCTTTTCCAAATGGCGATAATGACTGATGAGCATAATGCCATTGCGGGCCGCGATGCCCAGCACCGTTACAAATCCAACCAATGAACCGAGGGAAAGGACTCCCCCATTGAGGGCCGCACTCAATACACAACCTGTCAATGCGAACGGCAAACTCAGAAGTATCAGCAATGAAATCCGGTAAGAAAGGAAATCCGCATAGAGTATAAGGAAAATTCCCAACACCGACAACAATGCTAAACTATACAACCTGGTTTGTGATTGCTGCCGCTCGGCATATTCTCCCAAAATCTCCGGATGGTAGCCTTCATCAAACGAAATGCTTTTCAACTTCTCTTCGATATTCGTCGCTACCGTACCCAAATCTTTCCCTTTGGTGTTACAGGTTACATCGATCCGTCTTGAAGATGACTCACGGGTAATTTCATTAGGTGTTGGAGCGATGCGAACATCTGCAACATCCTTCAGAGGAACCCTCCCGCCGGAAGGAATATCAATCAGCATATTGCGAATGGCTTCGACATTGCTGCGTTGCTCCAACGTTCCCCATACCACCACATCAAAGATTTTCTGATCTTCATAAATCTCACCCACCTTTGTTCCATTCACAATCGTATTGAGGGTCCGACGAACGTCGCCTGCGCTCAAACCAAACTGCGAAGCAGCGTCGGCGCGGAACTTTACTTCTAACTGAGGGACCAGTATTTGAGGCTGCACCTTAAGATCAGCGACGCCTGCAACATGAGCAAGCGAATCACCCACTTGTTTGGCTTTCTTTTGAAGCACCGCAAGATCAGATCCATAAATCCGCACCACAATACTGGCACTGGTTCCGGTCAATACTTCTTTAACACGTTCCCGGAGATACGTGAGCAAATCACGATATAGTCCCGGGTAGCCATCCACCACTTCCTGAATCTTTGCCACCGTTTCTTCATAGTTGACTTCGGGATCCAGACTGATCCACAACTCGGTAAAATTAGGTCCGACCACTTCATCGGCTACCTCCGCCCTTCCAATGTGCGATCCAAAATTTCTTACACCAGGAATGGCACGGAGTTCATTGCTGGCTCGTATCGTAATGCGATCCATGGCTTCCAAAGAAGTTCCAGGCTTCTCAACCCAATGCATCAGAAAATCATATTCCTTGAAGTGGGGTAAGAACTCTTCTCCCAAAAAAGGGATCATGACAACCGATATTACCAACACAGCAATTGGAATACGAAGTGCCTGCTTTGGTTTTTCAGAATGGAAACAAGGAGTTTTTCATAACGAATTTTTAGCCAATGGACCAACGGGGTGTCATGACCTATTTTCTCAGCATCATTTTTTGAATATCGTTTTGGCAAAATCATTAGCGACAAAGCCGGCGTCAGAGTCAAAGCCACAAACAAGGAAGCGATGATGGCAAGAATGTAGGACAACGCAAGAGGTCTAAAGAAGGAACCGGAAAGGCCCGGCAGAAAAAATACCGGCATCAGCACCAAGGCGACAATAATACTTCCATAAACGACAGCACTCCTTACCTCCATCGACGCTTTCAACACTACCTTGAAAGGCTTCTTAGGTTCTGGCAGCAAACTATTCAACCTCAGTCTTCGCACAATATTTTCGACATCAATGATGGCATCATCGACCACCTCACCCAGTGCAATCACCAGCCCCGCAAGCACCATCGTATCCAGCGTACCTCCACGGTAATGCAAAACAAGGGCTGCAACGATCAGGGAAATTGGAATGGCCAACACACTAATGAGCGCCGTACGCCAGTCATTCAAAAAGAAAAATAAAATCAGGATGACCAGCAAACACCCGATGATCAAGGCTTTGTTCAGGTTGTGAATGGACATCTCTATAAAAGTGGCAGGGCGGAAGATGGTAGAATCAAAATCCAATTCTTTCATTCCCGGCTTCAGTTCCGCCAGTACTTTTTCAACATTGCGCGTTACTTCCAGCGTGTTGGCCTGAGGTTGCTTTTCGACAATCAACAACAAACCTGGACCATCGTTGATGATGGCATCACCAATAGGAGCAGGAAACCCTTCGGTTACTTCCGCCAGATCACCCAGTCGGATGGGAACACCATTCAGAATTTTTATTGTGACATTGGCGAGGTCTTCTGCTTTGTAAATATCCGGCACGTTCGATATTGCCATTCGTTGGTTCGGCATATCAATAAACCCGCCACCCAATAAGATGGTAGCATCGCGAACAGCAGCAATGACCTGGTTCAATTTGAGATTATTCGCAAAGAGTCGCTCTGGATTTACGCGCACTTGAAGTTGCCGGTCTCGCTGTCCCCAAATGGCAACGTTCGCCACACCGGGCACAGCCATCATGCGAGGACGGGCCGTCCATCGTACCAGCGTCGTCATTTCCATCTGCGAAAGTTTCTTGGAGGTCACACCGATCTTCATCACGCGACTTGTGGATGAAAGAGGTGTGAGCATCACCGGAGGCCTTGCCACGGAAGGCAACTGTGGTGCTACCCGGGCAATGCGTTCCTGGACAAGTTGACGCGCTTTAATAATGTCTGTGCCACTCTCAAAATGCAATACCACAGAGGCCAGACCAAGCACAGACTTCGACCTCAGTCGTGTAGTAAAAGGAGTTCCGTTCAATGCGTTCTCGATGGGAACTGCAATGAGTGCCTCCACTTCTGAAGTGGAGAGGCCTGGAGCCTCTACCTGAATTTCAACATATGGAGGTGCAAATTCCGGGAATACATCAAAGGCGCTGTTTTGTAAAATCTGGGCACCCACAATGACCAACAACGCCATGAGAATGACGACGACCACACGAAGTCTCAGCGAAGTAGAAACAATCCAGCGCATCATTTGGCACCTCCGAATTCAGTACCAAACAATTCTGCCGCTCCTTCTATCACAATCATTGTGCCTGCAGCCGGACCACGTCTTAAAACCGCGATTCCATTTTCGACATTTGATAATTCAACCCGTCTCCGAATGAATATCAAGGGGGTGGAATTTTCATAGACCCAGGTGCCACCTTGAATGTCATACAGAATTGCAGAAAAAGGAATCACCAAAGCCGTCTGTG
>JAYVRH010000534.1:0-4659 GCA_043776495.1 Cyclobacteriaceae bacterium | reverse complement strand
CTCTTTGTTGTGCCCTTTCAATGAGGCCATCACGAAAGTGCTGACACCCAGGCCGACGCTGGCCGTGTCGATGACGGCGTGGTAGCTTTTTATTACTCCCGCCGTCTCCAGTTTTTTTACCCGCTCCAGGGTAGGCGCTGGTGACAATCCAACCTCGATGGCCAGTTGCGCATTGGTAATATTGGAGTTGGCTTGAAGCAATTCCAATATCTTCCGGTCAATAGAATCGAGCTTGATCTTCATTTTCATCACTAATTTGTGCTAAAGTTAACAAGAAGCCCGAAGGAACAAGGGTATGACTTAGCGGGTTTTTGATATCCAGCAAAAATACCACGATATAAAGGTGGAATTCAACACCGTGATGGTCGGGCCTTCACTCAATTCAGCTATAATAATCAAGTTTTCATTTCATAGAGAAAGTCGTAGATCGCGTCACCCGAGACGTGGCCGCGAAGACTTACTCTGGACAGGGTGCGTCGTAGATAACTATGGCCAATTCTGGATTCTTATTTCTCACGTTTACTACTTAACTTATGTTTTGAAAATGAACTACTGTCTAATAAAGCGGGTTGAGCTTTTGCCTCCTGAAGTTTCAATGCTTATGTAATACATGCCACATGTCAAAAACGTAAGATCAAGTACCGACTGGTTGAGCCCGGCTTGTGCGGGTGTTTCCCATTCATATGATTTCTTCCCCATGCTGTCATAAACAATCAAGCGGGCACTTCCTGAATTTTCAGAGATCCAGTCTACATACAATGTTCCCACCGAAGGATTGGGATAGGGGCGGAAAAAATGATCCGTCTGCTTTAAGTTGATACAACGCTTATTATTGTCTTGCTGAATGTCTTTCTCGGAGTTTATTTTCGCACACAGATAACTGAAATCAAACTGATCGGATGAAAGTGTAAAAGAAAGTGTTTTTGATACAACTTGACCTGGATTCAAATTGAGTGTAACGGTCTCGTTCACCACCGACTTGTCGGCAAGAAACATGCTGACTTCAGCCGATACAATGGGAACATTGCTGTTATTGAAAATGGTGACCTGTCCTTTTTGCTTTCCTGTAACTGCGTCGTTCACAAGTGAAAAATCCTTGAGGATAAGGTCTATCGAAGGGACTAATACTATAATCGGAGCACTGAACACATCCAAACAACCTTGCGTGTTGGTGGCAGTGAGCTCTGCTGAGTAATTCCCCAGGGATGCAAAAGTATAAATCGGTGAAATGCGTGTGCTGGTGGCAGTGACCTTGTCAAAGAATTTCCATGCATAGCTGTTTGCCTGCTGCGAAGTGTTAATGAATTGAACGGTAAGTGGCGGCCCTCCCCGGTCTGGTGAAGCGGTGAAGCCGGCTGTAGGGCTTGGGTTGATCAAAACATCCTTCGACAAGGTGTATTTACAGCCGGAGGTATGCGTGGTGGTCAGTTTCGTTGTGAATATTCCCTGGACGTCAAAAATAAATTGAGTTGGATTTCCTGTTGCTGAATTTCCATCGAAGTTCCAGTTCCATGCTGTGACACCATCCATTGGTGAAGAAGTTGCATCCGTGAATGCCGAACTTTTCCGTGCACATGGATTGCTCATCGAAAAATTCTGGGTAGGCACCACCGGTACGAGCGTTGATTTTGTTTTTATGTTGATGCAGCCATTTGGGCTTGTCACATTTAATGTAGTCGGAAAACTCCCGGAGGAAGTAAAGGTGTAAGACGGATTGGTTGTCGCGAAAGTTCCTGTTCCAATGGTCCAGCTGCGAGCCGCAATAGAACCGGTAGAGGCATCGGTGAACTTTGTGCTTTGGTTGATGCAAGAAGGTCCCGAGCTGAAATCTGCCGTGGCGGAAGCTGCGATCACAACAGACTTTGTGAGCGTAGCGGTACAGGTTTTATCGGAGGTGGCGGTCAACACGACATTATAATTCCCTGCCGACGCATAAGTATAAGATGGTTGTTGCAGTGTGCTCGTGCTGCCAGGAACTCCAAATTGCCAGTTCCAGGTTGTGATGTTGCTATCGGTGAGGGCGGGCGTGGTATTTTGAAAAGGTGTGGATGAATTGCTACAGGTAAAGGGTGGTAGGGTAACGGAAAAACCAGGCTGCGGCAATGAATAGATTTTCAATGGCTTGGTCAAGAAATTCTGACAGCCAGCGCTGTTGCTGGCGGTCAGTTTTACCTGAAAGGTGTTGGGGGTGAGGTAAATGTGGCTTGGGCTTGCGATCGTTGAAGAGGATCCGTCATCAAAAGTCCACACGTATCCGGCGTCTGCATTGGTACTCGTATTAGCAAATGAGACAGAATTGCCCTGGCAGTTATCAGACGCTGAAAAATTCACGCTTGGGCCAGCTGAAACAACGGGGATGGTTTTTATTTTTTCATTTTCACAACCTGGAATAAGTGCTTTCAGCCTGATGTCTTGAGCAACAGGCGTAAAGGTGGTTGTGAAATCTTTTTGGGTTGAAACCAGCGTACCGTTCAACCGCCATTCCCAGGTTGGGTTAGAACCAGTGTCAGAAGTGGATGAATTCGACAGCAAATAGTTTTGGTTAGTGCAGATTGGGGAGACCGTAGGTAACGCAAAATCGGCAACGGGTGCATTATAGATTTTTAAGGACTTTTGGACAAAGTTGTTGCAGCCGTTAGAAGCACCCACGGTCAACTTAATAGGAAAAACTGATGCGGAAGCATAAACGTGGGAAGGATTTTGATTGGAGGAGGTGGTAGCATCCCCAAAATTCCAGAGATAAGAGTTTAAATTTCCTGAGTTGTTGACAGAGGTGAAATTGATATTGTTATTTGCACACACATTTTGGGAACCAAAGTCAATATCAGGTGCAGGGAGATTGTTTACTTGGATGGTATGTGATTTTGAAAGCAAGTGTCCCTGACTATCCTTGACCCTCAAAGCAACTTTATAGTTTCCCGCGGTTGTTGCCAGGATTACCGGGGTTGCCAGCGTCGAATATTGTGTACTCGAAAAACACGTGCCCGGAAACTTTACTTTATAGATATTTGGTCCTGAGCCGTCTACAGTCATCACGAGCCAATCACTTTTTACCTTATACATTGAAAGTGCCCATAAATTTGCCACCGGGTATCCAAAGTTCTTTAGATCGTCAATACTGGAGGGTGCATTCGCGAGTGAGTTTCCAAAATTGACACGGAAAATACTGGCAGATGAATTCTGAGACTGAACAAAGGCATAATATTGATCATTGTCCTGGACCACCGAAACTGATGCTCCACCACTAAGCGAAAAAAAAGTTGAAGTAGGGCTTGGATCCTCTATCCCGGCTGTGAAGACCAGCTTATAAGCTCTGTCAAGCGCAATGGCAGTGGCTATACAGTACCAGACATCGCATTCACGGTAAAATGAAATACCTGAGAGTTTGTTGGCTCCGGCAACTGTGATAGGATTCAATAGTACGGGGGTATCCATGTAAGACATATTGAACTTCAATCTAACTAGAACTTCGTTCCCCAGGTTGGCAATAAAAATATACTTCGAACTACCTTCCTCGACTACTACCATATCAATCGGGGTACTGATCGGAGTCCCAGAAAAGATGACTTGGGCCGGGGTCGGTGTATTCATTAAGGAGTTTCCAAAACTGATCCGGTATACAAGATTGTCATCGCTTATAAAGCCATAGTATAAACCATCCTCCTCCACGACTTCAATGACATGCCATGTCGAAGAGTTTACACCAAGGCCTCCTAAATTGACCACAGTAGGATTGCTATTGTTGACATCTGATCCAAAATCTAAGCGATACAGTTTACTGGTGGCCCTTCCGAGGATGAATCCGTAGTAGGAACCATTTTGTTCTGCCAACTCCACTTTAAAGCCATAGCCACCAAATGAGTTGACCAGAACTGAGGCAGCGGGTGTCTGACTGAGTTCGCCTGGGCAAAAATCCCATTCATAATTAGAGTATGAGC
Source organism: Cyclobacteriaceae bacterium (assembly GCA_043776495.1). Classification (GTDB taxonomy): domain Bacteria; phylum Bacteroidota; class Bacteroidia; order Cytophagales; family Cyclobacteriaceae; genus ELB16-189. The sequence continues at coordinate 721 of JAYVRH010000534.1, read as the reverse complement.
CAGAGGGTATAAACTCTAACGATTGTCCCAGACAAGCCGATACAGGTGCTGTGAAGTCAATTGGGCTGCATTGGGAAAAACAATGTTGGATTGAAAGATTGTTCAGCATGCTAAAAACAAATACAAAACCCAACCTTAGCGAGAATAATACTTTCATTGCGCTTCAAATGGCAACCCGGGGTCTGGAGTTATCATGGCTTCATGAATGGCATTTCCCAATCAAAGGTAACTCTTTCACCATCTTTACAATAAGTCTTCCTACAACAGCCCCGCATGATATCGATCTTTTAATTGCTCGTAGGTCTGGGCCGGGCCAAAGCGCTCCATGACCCTTTGTCTGCCAAGTGCTCCCATTTGTTGACGCTCAACCGCATTGCCCATAAGGCGGCGCATGGCCACCGTCATTGACTCAATGTTAGATTTTGGAATGATAATACCACTTTCATTCTGATCTATTATTTCAGAAGGGCCTCCACTGTCTGTCGCTATAACAGGTCGCCCATAAAATAACGCCTCTAATGTAGTCAACGAAAAAGATTCTGAATCTGAAAAATTTAATACTAATGCCGCTTGTTCAAATTCCTTTTTGATATCCCGTGAAAAATCACACCAATCAATTCGTTTTTCACAACCTAGATTTTCTGCCAACTCAACCAAAGATTGTCTGAACTTCTTATTTCTTTCCTGACCCATATCGCCGCCCACAAAACGAAGCTTCCAA
>JAYVRH010000533.1:0-17210 GCA_043776495.1 Cyclobacteriaceae bacterium | reverse complement strand
AGGAAAATCAAGGATAGAGTTTTTAAAAATCAATACCTCGATTGCAGACCATCCTGTCAATAGGGCGATCAGCACTTGCAACCCAAAAGCAAAATGCCATTTTAGTTTAGCCGGTGCCATAAAAATGATCACCGACAACCCAAGTATGACAATGAATGCTGTAATATTCATGGCCCGCTCAATGTTTATAAATCATGGCCGCAATAACTCAAATTGTAACTCTTGTTGTTGATTGGAAAATCAGAAATTTCAAGATCCCGCAAACTCAACGCAAGTGCCAGCCAGTTGTGCATCGAAGGATCTTTCACTTTGTAATGAGCAAGGGCTCCCTGGTGATCCGTCACTGCGCAATGACAAATTTCTCCACGCCAGCCTTCAATTAGAGATATGCACAGTGCATTGGGCGCCAGCTTCATATCTTTTTCTGCCAATGGAATTTGGCTGGCTTCGTCGAGTGAGGCAACTTTCTTCATTAACACACGGATGTATTCGATCGAATCCTGTACCTCAAGACTTCGCAGCATCATCCGTGCCCACACATCGCCCTGGTCCAGGGTCTGGCATCCAATGGCGTACTTCTTGTATCCTGCAAATGGATGTGTTTGCCGGATGTCAGAAGGTATGGAGGCAACGCGGGCAGCCATCCCCACGGCGCCAATAAGCCGCATTTGGCTCTCTGTCACCTTTCCTATATTCTCGGCCCGCATCAAAAAACTCGGCAAGGAGAACAACCGTTCCGACATCGGCACGAAACTCGCGTGGAATTTATCAAGGAGGGCTGTCAGTTTATCGCTGAGCTCGGAAGTGAATGGATAATGGGTGCCGCCTACCCGATTGAGACCTTTTCCAAAACGGTTGCCGCACCAGGTCTGAGTATAGTTGATGACGGGTGTTCGTAGTGTACCAAAAACAGAAGCCGCGAGTTGATAGGCCATTCCGATGTTCACATTCCCCAGATCACCTACATGCATGGCAATACGTTCAAGTTCAAGACCGACGGTGCGCTCAAGGGTTAGCCGTTCTGAAACTTCTATGTTTCCCAGAGATTCCATCATGCTCACAAAAGCAAGTGAATGGCCCAAAGCAGTGTCACCCGCAATGGACTCTGACAAGATGGTGCGTTGAATGAGGCGGGGCTTACTCAGGAATAATGCTTCGATGCCGCGATGTTGCCACCCAAGCTGTATTTCCAGGTGGAGCACTTGTTCACCGTTGCAGAGGAATCTGAAATGCCCCGGCTCAATGACTCCGGCATGAATGGGACCAACGCCAACCTCATGAAGTTCTTCGCTTTCAATCTTATAGAATGGATAATTGTTGATTATTTTTGCTTGATCTGCCCGATTCCAGGCATAACGTACAGGCTTCGGCCACGGATGACCTGAAAATTCAATCCCAAAATTTTCGGCAATCTCCCGCTCATAAATGTGGAGTGGAAAGTTTTCGCGTGAGATCGATTCAAGTTCTTTCTTCTCGTTTGCCGGCATTTCATGCGACATCACCTTAATCACTTGCCCGAGGTCGTCCGCAATACAGCAGATGAACTTCAGATCTTTCTCATTGCGATATGCATAGTAGTTAACACAATGGTGTCTTTCCATTTTCAGAAATGAACTCACCGTGTCAAAGAATTCATCATAAGCTAAGACCGGAATGTCGCCGAGGGAAATTGTCTGATGGTTTTTAGCTGTTGCAAATTTTTCAATTGTGTTCATAATGGCAGCGCTTTGATAACGAGTTCAATATTTTCTACAATGAAGGAAGGGCGAAACAGGCCTATGTAAAACACCACCAAAATCAATCCGAGTTGGATGACCGATTCGAAAGGTGTGGCCCCATTTAGATTAATTTGCGTCGTTGGCCTTTTCAGGAATATGATGCCAAGAAGCCTTACGGCCAGTCCGTAGATGATCACAAGTACGAGTACCAGAATCAGGATGGCGAGCCACCAAAATTTCTTGGCCACCAACGCCTGAAACATCATCAGTTCAGTGATGAGCATGCCGGAGGGGGGCATGGCAATGATGGATAGGAAACCCAGCAGCAAAACCAGGCCACCCAATGGATTTACGCGGAGGTAGCTTCCGATAGTATCGTCCCATTTGCTATTATAGATGCGATGCATTTGGGAAACCTGGAAGAACAAGCTGGCCTTGGCCAGTGAGTGCATGATCAGGTGCAGAATGGCGGCAAAATATCCGATGCCGCCGCAGGAGAATGCGATGATCACCAATGAGGCATGCTCCATGCTGGAATAAGCAAAAAGTCTTTTGATGTTGCGCACTTTTAACAAATAAGCTGCGGCAAAAAACAATGACACCATGCCTGTGATCATGAGCACCTTGTTCATCCACGGGAGAATTGAGGTGAAAGAGAATGCCTCATAAAAGCGATAGATGGCTACAAAGCCAGCGTTCATCAGCACGGAAGAAAGGCTGGCGCCTACTTGCGATGGTGAAGCATCCTTTGCGTCGATGTCCACATTAAAGAGCGGAACGAGCCCCATTTTTACGCTGAATCCGGTAAGGACCAGAAGGAAGCATGCTTGTAGCCATATGGGATTCAATTGTCCGGCTTCCGCTTTGATGGCGCTCATGGAGAAATCGACGTGTCCTACTTTATGGGCTGCCAGGCCGAGGAATAGGATTCCCGCAAAGGCAATGGCGATGCCAATGGAACATACAAACAAATACTTCCAGGTTGCTTCCAGGGAATCCTGATTTCGATTGTGGTAAATCAGTACCGATGCGCCCAATGTGGTGGCCTCCATAAATGCCCAGAGTGTTCCAAAATGGGATGAAAATAGAACGCCAATGATGGCTCCCGTAAAGAAAATGGTGCCTGCATTGTGCAATGCCATATCGTTGATAGGCACATCACGGTAGCTCACAAAGGTGATATAATGGATAGCAGAAAAGAGACTGATCACGATCAGGATAATGTAAAATATGAGGCCTAACCGATCGCTAAAGAAAACCTCTCCGATCTGTTCGCCCACCCGTGGAATCAAATAGAAGGCCAGTCCGATCATGGCGGCGACATAGGTAAATACCATGGCATGGTTCATCGTTCTGTTTCTTATGAAGAAAGTGGCAATGGCCAGGAATAAGGTGATCAGAAGAAAAATAATCATGGCAATGTGATTAGTCTTTTAGTTTTGATAGCTGAGAAATGTCAGTATTCTGAAAATAATCTTTGAGTTTATTAAAGAATATGCCCATGATCAACACGCTGGTGAAAATGTCCAGCAGGATGGCCGTATTGACGAACATCGGCATCTCGGAGCCTAAGGCAAGTGAAAGGAGGAATATGCCATTCTCAATCACCATGTAGCTGATGAGGTGGGTGACAAGGTCCTTGTTGTTGATCGCAATAAACAATCCGATCATAATGGAGGAAGTCGCAGCTGTGAAATATTTTACATCGAGAAATTCATCGTGCATGACGTGAGATATAATGAAACTCACGACGATGATGATCAGCGCAAGGAATACCGAGTAATATCCTTTGATGGGCGAGTTTTGGTGACGGTGTGATCGGCCGACGGTGATGCGTCGCAACAGCAGGGGTACGAAGATGGCCTTAAAAATCAACGTCTCGAGCAGAATGAAAAGCAGATGGATAAGATTCAGGTCTTTCAATTCCAGAAAAGCCAGTAGGAACAAAAGAATCCCCTGCAAGCCCATGAGCGGATAGTAACTTTTAACCATCTCCACTTTTGCCAGGTAGATCAGCGTGATGATGAAAATGATAATGACGAAATTGATCATGGTCTTAGATTTTATTGTTGAGAATGATCACCACAAAAATTAGTATCAGAGAAATCGCGCTGATCGATAAAATGTACTGAGCATTCATTGCCATCTTGTTGCGGGAGCGAAATGACTCCACGTAGCCTATTCCGAAAGCAAAAAGAAATTGAATGACGAGGAAGGAAATTATTTGCACACCGGTATCCCAGGATTGAGGGATGAAGCAATTTGCACTCAACGAACTAAACAGGACGAACTTGATGTTGTTTGCAATTTTTATCAACCCCAGGTCAAAGCCGCTATGATCGAGGACCATGACCTCATGAACCATGGTGAGTTCGAGATGGGTCAGCGGGTCGTCTACGGGCAGTCGACTGGTTTCAACAAGGGTAAAATTCGCCAGGACATAGCCGGCAATGATGGCGATGATGACTGAAAAATAATCATTGTAGTGCAGGTTGTAGTAGATTTCATTGAAGGAGGTAAATCCGGTGTACATGGCCAGTGATCCCATTAGAATAAAGAACGCAGGTTCAGCAAGCATGGAGTAGAAGGCTTCCCGGTTGGCGCCCATGCCCTCAAAGCCGCTCGATACATCCAGAGCACTCACGATGATCAGAAACCGACCGAGCCCCATCAGATAGGCAAACATGATGAAGTCGCCAGGAAAGGAAATCAGAGAAGAATGTTGATCGAAAGGGATGAATAGTGCCGCCACGATGATGGAGGCAAGGTAAACGGTTGCCCCGATTTGAAAAATATAACTGGAGGATGTGCTGTAGACGCTACCTTTCTTCAAAAGACGAAAGATGTCATACCATGGTTGTAGAATCCCCGGTCCCTTGCGGCCACTGAATTTTGCTTTCGTCTTAACAATAACGCCTGGGAAGAACGTACATGAAATAAGTATTACGAGGATGGAAAGCATATCAGATGTAGTTTAGAAATGTCAAGAGTGTCATGATCACTAAAAAAGCCAATGGATACAACAGGTAATGATGAATCATTCCTGTTTGCATTCGACCGGCCAGTGGAAGGTATTTTACCAGTAAATCTATAATCTTCGTCACCGTCGATTGTTCAATGCGATCACCGGTTTCTGTTCTGAAGGCGCGGTTTGCTGGGAAAATTTCTTTCTCTTCGATGGCCTTGTATTCTTTTTTAAAAATGACCACCGGCTTGGCCAGTTGTAGCAGACTGTCAGCATAAGAGGTTGGAGTATATTGATGGCGATAGTCACCGGCGGAATAACCGCAGCCCCAGGTAGGGCCGCCCGCCACTACTGACCTTGACTGTTGAAGGTAACGTAACGCCGCCAGCACCGCGATGGTAAACAGAAGGACTGAATTGGCCACGGAGATATTGCTCAGTGCCTCAAAGGTACTTTTCATGATGGCGGGATCTTGATTCAGATTGCCAAAAATGGAGAGCGCATTTTGGAGAGGAAAAAGGAACCAGACTGGGTAGAACCCAATGCAAAGGATAACAACAATAATCATCACCAATGGAAAAATCATGACCTTGGGAACTGGGATGAGCGCCTTTGGATGAAAACTTCTTCTTGATCCCAGGAACGTAAGTCCGAAAGCTTTTGTAAAACAATACAGGCAAAGGCCTCCGATCAGCACAAGGCTTACAAATGCTGATAGGGCGGCCAGTGACATTGAAAATCCTGATTGGGTGAAGTTGATGATAATGCCGTTATAGATCAGGAATTCAGATATGAACCCATTGAAAGGAGGAATGCCGCTGATGGCCAGGGCCCCGATCAAGAATGTGATCGATGTAGCATTCATTTGTTTTATGATCCCGCCGAGGTGCTCCATATTGACCGTATGGGTGGCGTGATAGATGTTCCCCGTAGAAAAGAAGAGTAAAGACTTGAACAGCGCGTGATTCAAGCAGTGTAAGATTGCCCCAGCCATTCCAAGTACTGCCAGGGTTTGGTCGCCGGTGCCCATGCCCAGTATGGATAAGCCTATACCAATTCCGATGATGCCAATATTCTCAATGCTGTGATACGCTAATAGTTTCTTAAGGTCGTGCTGCATGATGGCCAATACCACACCAAGAATTCCGGAAACCATAGCAATAATCAATACGATGGTTCCGATTAATTTAAGGTCCTGTTCAAGGAAAGAAGTTACCCTCAGGATTCCGTAGATGCCCATTTTGATCATGACGCCGCTCATCACGCCTGAAACATGGGAAGGAGCCGCCGGGTGAGCACGCGGGAGCCATGTGTGCAAAGGAATGAATCCGGCCTTGATGCCAAATCCGGCAAAAAATGTAAAGAAGACAATGGTGTTCGAATGATTGTTGAAATACATCTTGAGTGCTCCAAAGCTCATCTCCCCAGTGGCATCCTTTACCATTAAAAATCCAAACATGATCAACGCAAACCCAAAGTGCATCTGCAACAGATAATTGATGCCAGTTTTCAAAGTAGATTCTTTTTCGCCCTCAAAAATGACCAGAATGAAAGATGTTAACGACATTAGTTCCCAGGCGAGCAGGAAAGAAAGTCCGTCTTCCATTGCCGTGACCATGACCATCGCAGCATTAAGCCAGAGAAAGCTGAACAAATGAAGGGAAATCGTAACCGCGCGTTTTTTTTCGATGTAGGGTTTGAGATAACCTCCGGCGTAGATGATTCCCATCAGGCAGATGAAATTCACAATCAATATAAAAAATGCGCTCAGCCGATCGATGGAAAAAATAATTTCACCACTCCATGTAGAAATGCCCAGGGAAATTTTTTGAATTTCCGGATAATAAAAAGACTTAACTGCCCACGTAGAGGTGGCAAGAACTAATAATATTTGGAGAAGCAACGCGAGACTATACTTCAGTCTTTTTGGAACTACAAAAAGCACGAAAGAGAGGAGAAGTGATAGTTGAAAAATGATGATCATTGTTATCCGTTTAGATAAGACTAAAGAAAGTAAGAAGCATGATCAGAATAAGAAAAGCGAGGGGATAAACAAGGTAATGATTAATCTTTCCAGTTTGGGCCCATCCAATCTTAATCATCCTGCTCAGACCATGTTCCACAGGTTCAATGATTAATTTTTCTTCCACGACATCCTTCATCGTTGTTTCAAACTTCCTCGGCCCTGGAAAAATCTCCGACTCTTTGATGGCCAGATAATTATCGGTAAGGTCTACGGCAGGTCCTGAAAGTTCCCTCAGATAATGTGAATAGGAGGTGGAGGTATACTGATGGCGAAAATCTCCGGCCGAATAACCGCACCCCCAAGTAGGTCCAAGGCGTATTTCTTTTCTTTGGAAGCGATTGCGTGCAAGGAAAAGAATGCCTGCCACGGCAAAGATCATGAGGTTGACAAGGCTGATTTTTTGAAAGATTGGAATGTTCGTGCTCAATACTTCCTTAGTGTAATTGAGATGGTAAAATAGCCCGCTGATTTCACCTGCCCAGCTCACGACCCAGGGCGACATCAATGAAATTGATAAGATCATAATAATGATGATCGTGCCGGGAATGCGCATGATGGAGGGTACTTCCTTCACCTCGCCAAGATGACTACCTCCCCTTCGACTTCCTAAAAAGGAAAGGCCAAATGCCTTGGTAAAAGAATACACCGAAAGTCCGCCAATCACCACCAGGGAGAGAACCACTACCAGAATCATCAGGGAGGTAAAGAAATCGGCAGTTCCTATGTTTTGAAAGACACTATTGTATATCAGGAACTCTGAGATAAATCCATTAAACGGAGGGATGGCACAGATGGAAAGTGATCCCACCAGGAAAAACAGGCCAGATACAGGCATCCATTGGATGATGCCCCCTAGCTTATCGAGGTCGCGGGTGTGGGTTGAGTAGTACACATTCCCAGCGGTGTAAAACAACATCGACTTGTATAGTGAGTGATTGAGGATGTGCAACATTGAGCCCGTCAGCGCCAACGTTGTGATGACCTCATTTTTCAGGTATTGGCCCATCACTGCAATTCCCATTCCCAGACCAATGATTCCAATATTTTCAATGCTGGAATACGCCAGCAATTTTTTCAAATCCTTTTGAAAGGAGGCATATAAAATCCCCATAACTCCGGTGACGATGGATACACCAATCAGGATTGAGCCAATAATCAAAAAATCAGTTTGGATGTCCATGAGTACCCGAAGGATTCCGTATATCCCCATCTTGATCATCACACCCGACATCACACCGGACACATGTGAAGGTGCAGCAGGGTGGGCGTGTGGAAGCCAGGTATGCAGTGGTACAAACCCGGCCTTGATTCCAAAGCCAAGGAACATGACCAAAAAAATTGCCCAGTTGGAATGGCTCGCGAAATAAGGAGCCAGTGCATCGAAGGAGAATATCCCAGTAGCATCAGACACCCAGAGAAACCCAAGGAGTAAGAAGGTAAACCCTGCATGCATCTGAACAAGATATTTTATTCCGGTCTTAAGGTTCTCCTCTCTTGTTCCTTCAAAAATGACCAATAAGAAAGAGCTCATCGACATCACTTCCCATGCCATCAGAAAGGCAAAGCCCTCACGCATCATCACGACATGAAGCATGGAGATATGGAGCATGAGAAAAGCCCATACGTGGAGTGAAAGTGAGATGTTGCTTATTCTTTCGTGGTAGGGTTTGAGATAGCCATATCCATAAATAATTCCAGTGAGGGATGTAAAATTGATAACGAGAATGAAAAAGGAACTCAGCTTATCAATGATAAATGAGGGCGTTCCGCCCCAGAAGGGAATGCCCAGGTCAACGATCTTTGTGGAGTTATTTTGCCAGGCTTCAATAGCCCACGATGAGGTTATTATTGCAATAATTATATGGAGGACTATGCTATAAGGGACCTTACTCTTTTTTGGAAGAATAAAAATAAAAACGGATGAGAGAATGGAAATTTTAAAGAAGAGAATGTCGGTCATAAATTATTCAGGCGCACAAAATCGTGTAGAAAATCAGGAAAGATGACATTAGGTGAAGGAATCACCTTTCGATTCTCAGAGGAGAAGAGAGCAGAAGAATTTGTACAGCGCCGAAGAAACAGACCCACGCAAAGCCGCTATATTCTTATAGGCTTTTCCAACAGCAGCAGGTAGTAGACCAGAGCCAAATGGAAGGCCAACCTGTGATATGTGGGTCTCAAGATCGCCATCGTCCTTGTTGTCTCGTTCTTCAGACTCTTCTGCCAATAACGCCAGAAGGGGTTGGATTGCAATCGTGGCAGAGACTTGCTTAAGGGAGACATTTTTTCCGGCATCGGTAGTCGCTGATGCAGCGACACTTTCCAGAGAAAAAAGAACGACTAAGAAAACCGATAAAACCTGGCGTAGCCTGAAGGTCATGGCTTAAATCTTTGGTTGTGCAAATGTGTAAAAAAATTCAAACACTTCAATGCGAACCTTTTGAGCCCGAGTCTGCCTCACATTGAAATTTTATGATGTATTTCATTGGACAGCCATGTCCTAAGCGGCCCGTCCAAAAAACCTCAAATTGCGCTATCTGAGTCACTTAAAAGACGGTGAAAACACGAAATGATTTTCTTGGAGAGCCTTGTAAACTCCGATGCACTTAGCTGCGATTCAGAAGGTATATCAAAGCGAGTGCATATCCCTGTAAACCGAACCCTGTAATGAGTCCAGCGCACTTCGAAGTGATCAAGCTGGCATGGCGGAATTCCTCTCGTGCATAGACATTTGAAATGTGGACCTCTACAACAGGCGTATTGATCGCTCCGATCGCATCATGAATGGCAACGGAAGTGTGTGTATAAGCTCCCGCATTCAGAATCACTCCATCGAAAGAAAATCCTACCTCATGAAGTTTATTGATGAGCTCACCTTCTACGTTGGATTGAAAGTAATATAATTCGGCAGCCGGAAAACTCTGGGTTAATGTTTGAAAAAAGATTTCAAATGACTGCGCTCCGTAGACTTCGGGTTCGCGCCTGCCCAGCAGATTGAGGTTGGGGCCATTCAGGATTAGTATTTTCATGGTATGCGATTGTTATGAATAAGAAAAATCAAGATGTTTTTATCATGGTAAGTAAAGCTTGTCGATCTTTACAAATGTCGCCAATTTAAAAGGCTATCAAAAGTATGGCTGGAAATTCATGGGGCCTGTATGGCAAAGAGTTTAGTAATTATCTCAAATTGGAGCGATCACTTTCCAAAAACTCCATTGAAGCATATGTCCATGATGTGAATCTTCTTGCTCAATACCTGGAATTGGCGAAGTTAGAAATTTCTCCATTGGCCATTTCCTCAAAGCATCTGCAGAATTTTCTCCAACATATTAATGAGTTGGGCATGAGCGCCCACAGCCAGGCTCGGATTTTGTCCGGCATCAAAGGGTTTTATAAATACCTCCTGTCGGAAGATTTGGTTGATAAAGATCCGACCACTTTGATTGAGGGACCCAGGCTGGGGCGCAAACTTCCCGACACATTGGATTATGCCGAAATCATTAAACTACTCGAGGCCATCGATGTCTCCACGCCGGAGGGTGGTCGCAACCGGGCCATGCTGGAAATATTGTATAGTTCGGGGTTGCGAGTTTCAGAACTGGTGGAATTAAAACGTGCGAATGTTTATTTCGATCTTGGCTTCTTGCGTGTGATCGGCAAGGGCAACAAAGAAAGATTGGTGCCCATTGGCCGTGATGCCATGCGGTATCTTAAAATCTACCTGGAGGAAATCCGGGTGCATGTTCCGGTAAAAAAAGATTTTGAGGGATACATATTTCTCAACAGGCGGGGGGCAAAAATTTCCAGGGTATCGATATTCTTGATTATCAAATCCCTTGCGGCCAAAGTGGGGTTGAAAAAATCGATCAGCCCGCACACTTTCCGACATTCTTTTGCCACCCACCTGATCGAAGGGGGAGCCGACCTAAGGGCCGTTCAGGAAATGCTGGGCCATGAATCCATCACCACCACGGAAATTTATACACACCTCGACCGCGACTACCTCAAACAAGTCATAAAAGAATTTCATCCAAGGAGTTGAATTGTAGGTAGGCATCACCTGGATTGGGTAAATTTTTCCCATGCTTTTGCCACGAGCGGGGAATCAAATGAAATGCAGGTCACGCAAAGCCGCTAAGAACGCAAAGTAAAACACGGCTGCATTCTTAGTGCCTTTGCGACTTTGCGTGAGATATTGCCGCCACCTTTAAAACTGGAGAGTACCAGATTTGGAAGTGGATCAGTTATTATAAAGATAACATCAGGCCCTTCTTCGGATACTTCTACTATATAACAAAAATGAATCGCACCAGCTTGCATTTGGGACGAAATGAAATGCAGGTCACGCAAAGCCGCTAAGAACGCAAAGTAAAGCACGGCTGCATTCTTAGTGCCTTTGCGACTTTGCGTGAGATATTGCCGCGCGGCCACTACGGATAGAATGAACTTCTGATTACCTTTGGATGACCATGCGATTCATACCCTTTTTTCTTCTTATTGGTTTTTGCTCCCATGCCCAGGATATTAAGGTAGAATATGATAAGAATCGGGACCTTTCCAGGTACAAAACTTTTAGCTTCGGTGAAGGTGAGATTATTACACCCAAAGATCAGCAACAGGTCAATCCTGCTTCTCTTAAAAAGATGGTGACGTCTTCCATTGCAGAAGGGCTCAAGGAAAAGGGCTTGCAGCAAATGGATTCAACAGCGGAGGGAGACCTTGTAGCTTCGTTTGTCGTAGGCTCAATGGCGCGAAGTGATTTTGAGCAGTTGGGCCCTCTGGGAATGACACCAAACAACTCCAGTCAAAGCTGGTCTCGTGACTTTAATATGGAAAGCCTGATCATAGACCTGAATGATCGCAGCAACCATCTAATCTGGCGTGTCAATGCTACCACCACCATCACTACTACCAATGCGCAAAGCATGATTGATCAGGTGGTCTCAAGGGGTTTTAAGAAATTTTCCCTCAAACCGAAGAAGGTCAAGAAGAAATAGTTTCATGTATAAATTTCTGATACGACCCATTCTCTTCCTCATCGACCCGGAAAGCGTACACCATTTCACTTTTCGTTTTATTCAGCTCGTTTCTCTTCTTCCTGGAGTAAAACCGTTACTTCGTCAGCTCTTTACTTTGGATCATCCTAAGCTGGAGAAAAGAATCCTTGGACTTACGTTTAAAAATCCCGTAGGTCTTGCGGCTGGTTTCGACAAAGATGCAAAGTTGATCAATGAGCTTGGGTGCTTTGGGTTTGGTTTTATAGAGATCGGCACCGTCACCCCCAGGGCTCAAACGGGAAACGAAAAACCCCGGTTGTTCCGACTGCCGGCAGACCAGGCGCTGATCAACAGGATGGGCTTTAATAATGAAGGTGCTTCTGCCGCTGTGGAGCGATTAAAGAAAAGATCGTCTACCGTGTTGGTAGGTGGCAACATTGGCAAGAATAAGATAACGGCCAATGATCAGGCTGCTGGCGATTATGTCGATTGCCTGGAGGCCCTTGATCCTTATGTCGACTATTTCGTAGTCAACGTAAGTTCACCCAATACCCCTGGCCTCCGTGAACTTCAGGAAAAGGAGCCGCTTAAAAAATTATTAAGTCAGGTGAAGCAGCTGAGTCAGACCAAAGTAAAGCCAAAGCCGATTCTGCTAAAGATTGCACCCGACCTTACCATCGGTCAGTTGGATGATATCGTTGAGATTTTAAAGGCGACCGGCACGGATGGAGTGATCGCTACCAATACAACCCTTTCCCGTGAGGGCCTTTCAACGAGCGATGAGTTGATAAAAGAAATTGGAGCCGGGGGCCTAAGTGGGAAGCCACTGCAAGCGAAATCCAATGAGGTGATCAAATATCTGCGTAGCCAATTGGGGCCAGGGTATCCCATCATCGGTGTGGGTGGCATCCTGACGCCGGAAGATGCGGTTGAAAAATTATTGGCTGGAGCGGACCTCATTCAAGTCTATACAGGTTTTGTTTACGAGGGCCCTGCGTTTGTGAAGCGGATCAATCAAAGACTGCTTGCCTTGAATTAATTAGATCTTTTTCATATAATTTGTATTGTCTGTTGAGCAATTGAAGTAAACTAAACTAGCCCTCCATGAAGAAAATCTATCTGGCTACACTGGTGGCCGCTGTGATCATGTCTTTTGCATGGATCAATTTTAAACAACCAACGGAAGTTGTGTTTCCTGCGGGTAATAAAAACATCCCGATTACAATATGCAGCGGTTCCTTCTTTTTATCTGACACTTCGCTGGCGGCACCACGGATAATCTCCGGGTTAGGCACGCTCCACCACAAGATTACTACGACCACTCCTGCGGCTCAGGAATTTTTTGATCAGGGCCTTCGACTGATATATGGTTATAATCAATGGGAGGCGCTTCGCTCTTTTCAGGAGGCAGCGCGACTTGACCCAACTTGCGGAATGGCGTATTGGGGGATGGCCCTTGCGCTGGGTCCTTACATCAACGACCCAAATCCAAAAGACCGTGAGCGGATGGCATTCGAGGCCATTCAAAAAGCAAAAACGAGGTCAAGCAATTTGCCTCAACCAGAAAAAGATTTTATTGATGCGCTCGCTGCCAGGTTTGATGGTAAGGCATATGATGACCGCAGCGCACTGAACCAATCTTATTATAAAGCCATGGCGATTCTGGCAAAAAAATATCCTGATGATCCTGAAGCGCAGACACTTCTGGCGGATGCGCTCATGAGCACAGTTCCGTGGCAGTGGTGGGACCTCAAAGGAAATCCCAAGCCCCAGACTTTGGAGGCACGCCCTGTCCTGGAAAATATTTTAAAGAAATTTCCAAACCACCCAGGTGCTAATCATCTCTACATTCACTTGATGGAAGAGTCGCCCATGCCGGAGCTTGCAAACGCAAGCGCGCGATTTTTGGAAACAGCATTGCCCAGTGCCGGACATCTTGTGCACATGCCTGGACATATCTATCAGCGGACAGGTGAATACAATCGATCCATTGAAACTAATATTCTTGCTGTGATCGCAGACGAAGCGTACCTGGCTGAATCGGTGACAGAAGATTATGGTTTTTATCGGGCGGCTTACCATCCACACAACATTGACTTCATTTGTTACAGCTCTTACATGTCGGGACAGAGTGATCTGGCATCGCGTGCTGCTGCAAAACTGGTGTATCGCTCAGGGCCATTGGAAAACATGATGCCAGCCTTGTACGATTACATATTGGCGGAACCCATGACGGCCAATGTTCGCTTCGGAAAATGGAACGACATATTGGCTCAAAGCCTGCCAGCACCAAAGAAGCTCGTTGCCGTGGTCATGTGGCGGTATGCCAGAGGCCTCGCTTACCTCCGAAAAGGATATATGGCGAATGCAAGAAGGGAACTACGCCTACTTGATTCCCTGAACCGATTGGATACAGTGAAGGGACTATGGATAGCCTTTAATTCTGCCGGTCATTTGGCCAACATCGCGACGCACACTCTAAAAGGTGAGATGCTGTTGGCGGAAAACAAATTTGAAGCAGGCATTCAGGAACTGAAATCTGCTACCGCATCAGAAGATACATTGCAATATAATGAGCCTCCGGACTGGCGTGTTCCGGTGCGACATAACCTGGGTGCAGCCCTTCTTAGCAAGGGTCGTTATGCTGAAGCGGAGCAGGTGTATCTTGAAGACCTAAAACGGAATCGTGAAAACGGATGGGCCTTGCAAGGACTTTTACAATCGCAGCTAAAGCTTGGTAAGACAAGTGAGGCAACTGCTACACAGGTACGTTTCGAAAAAGCCTGGAAGAATGCGGATGTGAAGATTACAAGTTCTAGTTTTTAGCCGAGTTCATTACACCCACTTCGGTGGCTGGCGACGGTTACGTTATTTTTTCCAATTCTCAAATTTTAGTTCTTGAATTGGTTCGAAATGCTTTTCATTGTTTGTTATTAGCGTTAGATCATTTGCTATGGCTACACCAGCAATCAGGATGTCGGACGTCCCAATTGTAATTCCTCGTAGTCTAAGGTCAGCGTAAATATTGCCAGATATTTTGGCTGACTCCTCTGACAAATGAATGATATTATTGTTGTTAATAAATTCTTGAAAATCACTAACCTTCTTATCGGCTTTTTTGAATTTTAGTCCGCCAAGAATTTCGTAGTAGGTAACTATTGATACGTTAATCTGGTCAAATTCCTTGAGATATTCCCTAAATCGATTTACTACTTTCTCGTCACCCTTGAAGTAGAACGATAATATGTCAGTGTCGACAAGTGCCTCAGTCACCGTTCAATCAATTTGACGGTCCTTGGCTCTGTTATCTTTGAGCTTTTCTGTCAGGTCAGCGAAAGTGCTATCGTCTAAATCCTTCCAGGTTCCGGCTAATCTTAGTGTTTTGTCCTTTGATTTGAATTGATTTTCTATTTTATTCAATAGATTGGTTACTTCAGTTAGCTTATCTACCGATAGCCTTTGAATCTTTCTAATCAGGTTGTTTCTTAGCCTATTCGTAACGTCCATAAACCAAAAATACAAAATTGTCGATACTTATTACACCGTAAGGGCAGGTCTTAAAACAGCTTACTTTGGTACGGACTATAATCAATAATTAGTAAGAGTCCTCTGCTCACTGCCAGTTGCGTATGGCCTTAGAGCAATAGTCGGTGGGCCAATTAATTTATACCTTTGCTTACCTAATTTTAAAGGCGTGGAAACAATCATTAAAGTAAAGGCTGAGGAATTGGACAACGCGTTTGTTGAAAAACTAAAGGCAGTGCTGCTTGGCCTTAAGAACCCTGAAATCATCATCCACATAACCGATGGCGGAAACGATGAATATTTCAAGAAATTAGATGCTTCTATCCGGCAATATGAAACAGGCGAAGTCACAAGCTTCACGATGGAAGAGCTTTCCGCATACCTAACCAAATGAGGATTGTACAGTTTACACAAACTGCCCTTGAAAAGTTAAATTATATTAAATCTGGCCACAAGAACTTGTATTTATAATCCTCGATCTGATTAACGATATTCTAAAATCTCCTTTTACGAGGTTGAAAAAGGTACCGGGTGGTGCTAAGGTGGCAGTGGATACAATGTTTGAAGTCAAACCTAAAAAGGTACATATTCGTAATATAATATTTTATGGAAGCAGTATTGATTGCACGGTTCAAAACGATTCGCGATGCCAAACGTATATCTCGTTTAATTAAGGAGCACACCAAATCAGCGCGTTCCATCACCGGCACTAGTTTAGAGGACTTGTATTTGGGCGAAATGATAGAAAAGGGAATGAAAGAGAAGAAAGACCATTCTGTTGAAGAATTTAAGAAATATTTGAATAAGCGGACCATCAGGTTGAGCCGATGAACGTAATGATAAAGGGTACTTTCAAGAGAGATGTCTCTCGTGTTAAGACTCTTTCTCTTCTTACCGCACTTCGCGAAAAAATCAATCAGATCGAGACTGCGCCTACCCTTCACTCCATCACTGGACTGAAGTTGCTGCGCGACTATACCACCCACTATCGCATTCAGGTGCGCACGGAAGAAGACTCTTTTCGGATAGGTGCTACCATTCGCGGCAACACCATCCTGTTGGTAAGATTTCTTTCGCGAAGTAAAATTTATAAAAATTTTCGTTAGGCAATTAGCTGGTTCACAACCCCGAAGCGGAGACTCTCAGCTGCTATTCTTCGCCAACAGCCATCCTTGATCTTTCGCTTCCATGCCTGGGATTTGAATCGAAAGAAACTCAAATAATGTTTAGCGTTATGGTTTCAACTCATGTTGGTGAATAACCCCAACATGGGCCAAGAATGTGGATGTGAAGATTATCACTTCGGCTTTTTAAAATTCAGATGCATTCCATGCGATCGCTAAGATCAAAGCAAATAGCAAACTAATTTGATTGGATAATCTGATGAGGCTCTTAATTTGCCACAGATAGCACAGATTACCACTGATAAAATCATCTGTGAAAATTTGTGCTATCTGTGGCTAATAATTTGACCTTGGGCTATAGGGCAAATGCCGAGTTAGATGGAATTTTCCAGATTAAGTGCACCGCAGATCGACGCAAATTATTACGATTCAAAACATTGGATAAGATCAGCGTAAATCTGTGGGCCTAAATCAAAAATTCTTCACATCCGTAATATTATGAAAGCTCAATGCCACCAACCTGAAGCTGCACATGAACTCATGTGAAGTGAAATTCAAACCCACGGAATTATTGGTGGGCAATTCAAATGTATAGCTAAAGCGCAAAGCATCGCCCACATTGATTTGAGCCTGAAAGCCGAGAGTATTAAAATTGCGCGTGAACATGCCAATGGTATAACTGTCATCCACCCGCATTCCAAGATAGTAGTCCACAGAAACCGGCGACCCTTTCGAAGAACGTAATAAAATAGAAGGTTTCAGCTTGACACGATAGGATACCTGTGCCAGATAGCCGGCGAATACATAAAGATTTTGAGAATATAGATTGGCAGCCAGCGTCTCAGGACCACCGCT
>JAYVRH010000532.1:0-4691 GCA_043776495.1 Cyclobacteriaceae bacterium | reverse complement strand
GGTCCTGCTAAAGTTGTAACCGATGGTCCGTTTACCGAAGCAAAGGATATTATTGGAGGGTTTATCATTGTCAATGCGAATAACTACAGCGAGGCTGTCGAAATGGCCAAGGACTATCCTGATTATGACAAGGGCGGCACTGTGGAGATACGACAGGTGATGAAAATGTAGGAAGACCTGAATATTCCAAAAAAGTAACTCTGGCGTTATCATTAATAAGACCATCTTTTTCGCTTCAAGCGAAGGGGGCTGTCGTTCTAATTGATCATCGCCTTTACCAGTATTTCCCACTCTTCTTCAATCGATGCAGTGGACATATCTTTCTTAGCCCTGTGATACCAATATGCTGCATTTGACTCATCACCTTCTTTTCGATGGAGGTAAGCATGCACCCATGAACCTTCTTTTGTTGCTATTTCCTGTGCCAGATTATGTGCTTTTTGCCAATCCCCCTTTGCGTCATACCATAGGGCTTCTACCAGCGGATTGATACCGTCTGGTGAGTTTTCTTTTCTAAGAGATGCTATGAAAATGTCGAATGTCATATTTGAATAAGGGCTTATGCGGTCTTACACTTCGTGGCGTTAATGGATTTGGAAGGATATTTAATCAACTTGTCTGCTCGCAAGAATGGCCAGAAGGGTGATCGCCACAATTGTGAGGAGATCTATAAAAGGCTGGTTTTAAGGTTCAAAGCGAAGTTATGAAAGATTCAGCAAGCGAAGGTTTGCATTTCTGATAAAAAATCTAAAAATTCGACACAATTAAACCAGCCACTTCATGAGCTTATTCACAGACCCCAACCGCATTCCTGAAAACTATGGTATCAAAATCGCCGGTGCACTCATTGCTTTCTTCACAGTCATGAGGCTGCTTGATTTTCATCATCACGTAGAATTGCGTCTGGTCAACCTGGTTTTCTTGACGCTTGGAATTTATTATGCGCTTAAAAAATTCAAATCCAGCCATGAGGATCATTTGAATTATTTCCGTGGCTTGATCACCGGAGTGGCTACCGGTGCCATCGGCTCTGTTTTGTTTGCCGCATTCATGTTTCTCTACATGCAGTTGGACAAGGACTTGATGCAATCGATCGTCGATAATGAGCCCATGGGTCATTACCTTAATCCTTATATTGCCTCGTTCATTGTAGCGCTTGAAGGTGTCTTTTCAGGTATGATGGTTACGTTTCTGCTCATGAACTCTGTGAATACAGATGACGTCAATGATCCGGCTGGGGAAAGTAAATAGAGTAAGCTGATAAGGGATTCTTTCTGCGAGCTTCCACGGTTTTGATTGATCAACGATCGGCTTACATTGATTCAAAACACTTATATGCCGTCATTAAAATTCTTAGGTGTGGATCATCCAGCCGTTGCCGCTGATGATGTCGAAAAATTAGCAGACTGGTACTGTGATGTTTTAGGATACAAGAAATTTTACCGTCACGAAAAACCGGTATGGATGCTCATGGCTCCAGATGGCACCCTGTTGGAAATTATGCCTAAGGATGATACCCTTCGACCAGCGCGCACAACCTGGACTCCCGGCTGGAGCCATCTGGCGCTCAGGGTTGAAGATATTGATGTGGCGATCGCCTATCTCGATTCGGTGGGTGTAGCATGGGACGGTCCGACTACCGAAGCGATTGCCGGGGGATGGGTACGAACTTTATTTGACCCCGATGGAAATATGTTGCAGATTTTAGAGAGGAAACTAATTCATGCATAAATCCAAAGGTGATCAATAGACCGATGCATTTTGCGGATTAAATGATAAACTGATTACTAAGGGTAGAATTTACTTCACCTCCAACTCGATTATTGTATCCACTTCGTTCATCTTAGCTTTGGGCACCATCAGGCTAAAGCCAAAGTCATTTTCAGCAAATTTTACAGGAGCTTTGTCCTGAAACAATTTTGCGCTCACTACTTTCTTCCCGAATTTAGGTATCGTGAGGGTTTCATCCTGCCAGTTGAGAATGTGCACGTAAATTTTATTTCCTTTTTGTGTCATGACACCCCATTCACGGGCGCTGAGCGGCCCGCCCCGGGTTCCATAGATTGTCTCGCCATAAACTCTTGTCCATTCACCCATTTTTTTTAACAAATCCACATGTTCAGGCTGGATTTTTCCATTAGACATGGGCCCCACATTCAGTAAAAAATTGGCACCATAGCCTGCCGATTTTACCAAATACTGTATTAGATCCTTTATACTTTTATTTCGGTCGTCCTTCAGATTAAAGCCCCAGCTGTTGTTGATGGTCTCACAAGTTTCTTTGGGAAGGTCGCCCACTTTTTGTTCTTCCGAGAATCCAGTCGTGTTATGCCCGGGTAAATCTTTCTCAAACATCTGAAAGTCCTCACCTGAATAAGGTGCGCGATGGTGATTGCTTCCCACCAACGCTGCGGGCTGAAGTTGATGAATTAGTTGATAAGTTTTCTCCAACCGCCAGTCAGCGTCTTTCTTGTCCCACATACCATCAAACCAAATACCACCCACTTCGCCATAACCCGTGAGCAATTCAGAAAGTTGGGCATCCATGTAGTCAAGATATTTGTTCATGTCTCCCTTCTCTTCCCGGCCGGTCCAATTGCCGCCCGTAAAGCCACGGGGAAAATAATCCGGGTGATGCCAGTCGAGTTGTGAGTGGTAGAAGAATAATTTGATTCCTTGTTTCCGGCATTCATCCGCCAGCATTTTCAAAACGTCCTTTGCATAAGGGGTTTTTTTGACGATGTTGTAATCAGAGACTTTAGAATCGAACATGGCAAAACCATCATGGTGTTTGCTGGTAATGGTGATGTATTTTATTCCGGCATCTTTTGCCATCTGCACCCACTCGGAAGGATTGAATTGTGTTGGATTGAAGAAAGAGGGGATTTTTTCGTATGTCTTGACGGGAATTTGCTGCTGATTCATTACCCATTCCCCATCACCAAGCACACTGTACACACCCCAATGAATGAACAGTCCAAACTTTGCATCCTGAAACCATTCCCGTGATTTCATATTTTCAGCGGAGGGCTGATATTTTGTTTGGCCCTTGCAAACAAGAATGTTGTTGAATAGCAACAGGGTGAGCATTAGAACTTGAAATTGAATTTCTGACACTCGCGGTATAAAATACGTTATCCAACTTTTAGCAGGCTTCATAGACTTTTAATTAAATTGCTGTCCTTGAAAATTAAGAATTTATGAGATACCCACCAATTGGCAAAGAACTTTTTATAGGTAACAGGAAGAGGTTGCTGAAAGAACTAAAGCCTGCTTCCCTTGCTGTCTTTAATTCAAATGACATCATGCCCACCTCGGCGGATGGAACAATGCCCTTCCGGCAGAACAGCGACCTTTTCTTTCTCACCGGTATTGGCCAGGAAGAAAGTGTGCTTTTGCTTTGCCCCGAATTCCCCGACAAGCGGTTTCGCGAAGTGCTTTTTCTGCGGGAGCCTAATGAGCATCTTGAGAAATGGGAGGGCCATAAGTATACGAAGGCGGAAGCAAAAGAAATTTCCGGGATTGAAACTGTGTTGTGGCTCCCGGATTTCGAAAAATGGTTTCATCACATGATGGTGATGGGCGGAGTTCAGTATGTTTATCTCAACACCAACGAGCACTATCGTGCGGATGTGGTCGTCCAGACACGGGATGCGCGATTTATTAATTGGTGTCGGGCGAAATATCCGCTTCACCAGTATGAGCGGGTGGCTCCTTGCATGTCCAAAGTGAGGGTGGTGAAGCAAAAACAGGAATTGGAACTCATTCAAAAAGCGACCGACATTACGGAGCAGGGGTTCAGACAAGTGCTGAAATTTTTGAAGCCGGGTGTTTGGGAATATGAAGTCGAGGCAGAGTTTATACATGCTTTCATCAGGAATGGTTCGAGAGGTCATGCCTATACCCCCATCATTGCATCAGGTAAAAATAATGTGGTATTGCATTATATCGACAACAGTCAGAAATGCAAGAGCGGCGATTTGCTGTTGCTGGATGTCGGTGCGGAGTATGCCAATTATTGTGCTGACGTTACCCGCACGGTGCCAGTGAGTGGCCGGTTCAGCAAGCGGCAAAAAGATGTGTACAATGCTGTCCTTCGCATTCAGCGTGCGGCGATCCGGATGATGGGCCCAGATGTGGTGTACTTCGATTTTCAAAAAGAGATCGAAAAAATTATGGAACAAGAGATGTTGAAACTTAAACTCATCAATAAAACAGATATCAAGAATCAGAAACCCGGCCAGGAGGCGTTCCGCAAATATTTTTATCACGGCACCTCACACATGCTTGGATTGGATGTCCATGACCTCGGCGACATGCATGCAAAGATGGCGCTGGGCTCTGTATGGACGGTAGAACCCGGCATTTACATCAAAGAAGAGGGGTTCGGCGTTCGGCTTGAGAATAATGTGGTGATCAGAAAAAATGGTATTGAGGATCTGACTAAAAATATTCCGATTGAAGCAGAGGAGATTGAGGAGATAATGAATAGTAGGCAATAGGCAAGAGCAGTAGGCAAAGGGCGGACTTTAGTCATTCAGCAACATCTAATAACTTGAGCGAACATTGCCTACTGTCCCTGCCTACTGCCTACTTTTAGATAAGAAGTAATTATGAATCGGAGACTCATCACTACACTCATTCTCATCCTCAGCGTCGCACTCACGAACGCTCACGAATTCTGGCTGCAG
>JAYVRH010000531.1:0-4692 GCA_043776495.1 Cyclobacteriaceae bacterium | reverse complement strand
TGAAGCAAACCATCGGGGTGAACCACCTCCTCCTGGGTGAATCCATTATAGTAAACACCTTTGGTTGTACCATCACCGTACTTAATCAGTGCACCAATGTGTCCTGGGCCATCGAACTGCGTTCCGACCTGACCGAGTTCTCCGGTAATGACCTCTTCGTTTCCCAGTTGTCTGTTGGTTCCTGCGGCAGGACCCGTGTCTACCACCGAAAGTTTGTAAGAACGAGTCCCTCCAAAGGGCATCGTTCGTTCGTAGGGATGTCCTAGTTCATACACCTTCCCTTCTTTTACATACTTCAGGGACTTCAAAATTTTCTCCGGTGTAATCCAGTTGGAAGCTCCCGCCTCATCCTTCGCGCCCCAAAGTGCGCTTGGCCACCATGGGCCACGCTCACGCGTTTGACTTAAGGCCGGAGAGATTGAAATGAAAGCGAAAAGGAATACAATGATGGTTTTCATAGCTAAGGCATTAAGGAATTAAGATACAAAAAAGGTTTTCATACATCGTGATCGTCCTCCTTTGCCCATCCAAAAAAAGCATTTGAATATCACGTGATCACCACCTACTTTTAGATTCATTAAGCGGGAGTAGCTCAGTTGGTAGAGCATCAGCTTCCCAAGCTGAGGGTCGCGAGTTCGAGCCTCGTTTCCCGCTCATTATTTACGGTTATCAGATATAATATCTTTCTGATGTCATTAATGCAACTGTCTGCTGACTTAAGACGTCAGCCAAGCTATCCAATTCCTACCCCGATAGTGCAGAAGTCAGGATATCAAATAAGTTTTTTGGCTTCTCACTCAACGCATCGTTAAACAAGAATACCATCAGCAGCACGTAGGCCACCAAACCAAAAATCATGGCGACCTGCGCTTTTGAGGTCTTCTGAATGTCCTGCTTTTCTTTTACATCACATATCTCACCGGGACAGTATTGTGCCTTCTCTTTATAAAACCAACCATAAACCTTACAGCCTATACAAATCCCAAACGCAGTCTCAAAGAACAGGAAGATGAGACAGATCAGGCAGATGAGGCCCGTAATCGGACTGTACGAATTCACCACGACCAAAAGAGAAAATATGGTCATTGATAGTATCAAACCGATGACCCAGGCAAACTTTTTTTGTGCAGCACCTACATAGAGGGGTACTTGTCGGCTGACAATCATGCGCCCTACAATCAACAACGGCGAATATTTAGGGCTTACGAAAACACGGATCATCATGTCCGCAAGGAATATGGCGACCATATACTTGAGCATGAGAAAATTCGCTTTGAATATGACAACCATAATCGCAATAAACATGAACAGAAACAGGATTCCGGCGGCGGCCCTGATTTCGCGCTCATTGAGGACAGGAATGTCATATCCTTCAACATTTTCTCCGAATTGGATTGTCTTACTCATATCATGGTGGTTTGTTAAGTTTCCTTAACGTACCAAAAGCATGGCCGGTTGTAAATTATTGAAAATGGCCTTTTCAAAGCCCTGCGCAAATCATTCTAACCTATTGAACTTCTGTGTGTTCAATTGCGAACACACTTAGCACCAACCGCAACTGCTGGGCTACCACTTTGCCTTTACTGTTTTGTTGTGATCGGCAACGAAACCTCCAACTTCTCCCAATAAATTACAATCTCTCCTTCTGTGTTGCTATCAGCTTCGACCACGTAGCGAAGTCGCTCCTGGTGGGTGTCTTCAATTTCAGGTTTGATCTTCATTCTTACCACATCATCTTTCTCATCATATTGATCTGTCAAATGCTGCTCCCAATTCTTGTTGATGATGACAGTCCATTCCTCTTTACCAGGAATTGTGAATAGCGCGTATTTACCGGCAACGACGGATTTATTTCCGATCAATACGTCAACACTGAATTCGATGCTTGTTGCCATGTGCGCCCCGGTCACCCAAACTTTATCGAAGGGAACAAGTCCGCCCCAAACGATCCGGCCGCGGACAGCAGGAGCGTGGTAAGAAATCTTGATTTCAGTGCCTCCAATCTTCCCGATTGCCTCTGCTTCGAGACTTCCTTTGAGGGTGTCAGGTTCGGATTGTAATTGTATGACGACACTATTATTCTGTGCTTTTGCTACAGATGTTTTCTCTTCAGTGGTTTGATCCTGTGTGGCTTTTTTCCCACTACAACCAAAGATCGAGATAAGGGAAACGAATGAAAGGATGGTGATCAAATTCTTCATAAGGAGATTTAATTAAGGTTTTTCTTATAATGAAAGGCTAGCGGTTTTGATGATCTTTTCTTTGCTGTCTGTCCAGGCGAATATCAGTTTGTCTTTTGATTTTGTCATCTGAGGAAATCCACTTGACCTTGTGTCGGATGAGGAAGCAATGATGATCGAATTTCCCATTGTGCCGTCGGCGTTGACCTTGATGGCTTGTATTGTTGATCCTTCCATCCAACTTACTATTGCATTGTTATCATCCACCATCACAATGTCCACCCGGCCAATAGCGCTTCCTTTGTCCAACCGTATAGGTTTACTGAAAGTTGCTCCTCCATCACCGGAGAAAACCACCTTTACTTGTGCTTCTCCTTCTGGTGATGAAAACCATGCTATCGCAAGGCTACTCCCTTGGGCATCAATTCGCGGGCCATTGACTGGGCAACCCGCAATTTTCCAATTATCGGTATGAATTGACATTGGTTCTGTCCATTGGCCATTCACAAATCTCACTATGGACATATCCCGAATTTCCTGATCGGAGCGATCCCGATACACTACGATGGGGCCGTTATCAGTAATGGCAGCGCTGGTTTGACAACAATCACAGACGCGTTTATCTAGTTCCCATTCACTGATCTTTTTTCCATTCTTATCTAGAATAGCCGCGCGCACGGTCATTTCACCGTGATGCCCTTCATGATGATCCATTCCCTCCATGGCTGTGTTTCTGCCATCCAGCCATGAGACAAAAAAATTTTCTTGATAAGGTATGATCGATACAAAGCCGTGCTCAGCCTGCTTGCCATCATCATGAAGTATTGCCGGTTCACTCCAGGTCTTGCCCTGATCGGAGGAAGAAGTCATCTTCACATTGTACGCATACGTGCCATTACCACTTTTTTCTAAATAATGAGCGATGAACGCTTGTCCATTGGCAGCGATCATCGGATAATCTGCCCAATTGACAAACCAATTGTTGCCTGAATTGATTGTCACTGGTACTGACCATTGATCATCGGAAAGTGTGGAGAATTTAAAGGTGCTCTGGCTGTCTTTGGTTTCAATCCAGGATAAATAGGTTGTACCCAATTCATTCGTGAACAAATAAGGTTCGCCACTGGGAGATTGGGCCGGGGAAGAGAGGGATTTGAGAGTCGGTGTTTCGATATTCTTTTTTTCCTTAACACTGCAGCTTGCAATCACAAGTAAGAGCAGGGGGATGAATATTTTATTCATGGCTGTTTATTATTTTGGTGATCATTTCAATATTTTCAGGATCATCCCATTGCCGGAAGCCCATTTCATTAAAAACAAACTTGCCTTCCGGATTGAAAATAAAAGTAGTAGGCAAAGCCTGAATGTTTAGTTCCTCCTGGTTCTCCAGCCGCATAAAATTCAGTTTAAGGTTTCTCTTTAAACCAAAGTTTTGAATCCGGTCTATTTCTTCATTGGACGCAAATAGAAATTCTATATTCCGACCTTTTAGCATTGATTGTGCTCTTTCTATAGAAGGCATTTCTTCAATGCATGGTCTGCACCAGGTGGCCCAGAAGTTGATGAATATGGTTTTACCCCGATATTGATCTAAGTCTATCGGGTGGCCACTTAAATCGGTGAGTTTGATCTGACTCAAAGTAATTTCAGAAACTTGTTTGGCATCAGATCGCTCGCCGGATTTTACCCAACAACTGCATAGACCAAATAAGATGAATGGTATTATCCAAATATCGTTGCCATAAGTTCTCATTTCTTTGTTTTGTTTTTGAATGCCTGGAGACCTTTTATTTGTATGATCAAAGGTATAATGACTAATACGACAAACAAAACAACAAGGCCCACTTTCCGTTTCTCAATAACCTGGAACATGATTCCGTGTGCCACCGTGAGAACAAACATCAGATAGATCGTCTGCTGTAAAGATTTCCATCGTTTTGACTTTAGAATATTCAATGACAAGTCATTAGACAATAGCAGCAGGAGCAGTAAAATCAACCCAGCCAAAAGACCGGCATAATTAGCATAACCAAAGAGATCATTCCTAAATTTAAAACTGTCAACACCTTCGACTGCCTTGAAAAAATACAGCCAAATATTTCCCATGTGCACCTGGATTCCAATGACCACATGTACCAATCCTGTCGCGGCACACCAAATTCCAATATCGCGCCGGAGGTCAGTTGATATAGGATTGAGTTTTCCCCTCACGAGATTAAGCGGCCCTATTATTAATGTCATAGCAAGTAAAATGACGCTTGTGTATGCAGTTGCCATGCTCCACAAATATTTCTTATCATTTCCTGGTACGATGGTGTAAACTGTCAATAGCAGGAAGGAGGTAACAAAAAGCAGCAACGCGTGATGTTTTAGCCTTCTTACAAATCTGACAGACCACACCATATTTTGACTCGGTTCTATTTGACTTTTAAAAATCTTGCATTAATGGCTACTACCACTGTGCTCACACTCATCAATACTGCCCCGGCTGCCGGACTCAGCATGATCTCCC
>JAYVRH010000530.1:0-4692 GCA_043776495.1 Cyclobacteriaceae bacterium | reverse complement strand
TACCAGGTCCCGTGGCATGTTCAGTAAAGAAGGAAACAAACGCCACACCATAGAACAAGTACCCCACGAAAAAGAATGCGATGCCTCCAACCAAGGTGCCGGTCAAGAATTTTTTGATGTCCATAAGGTTTTGGTTTAATGAAGGAGAAAGTTAATGATTTTAGCGAGGTTTTTTACTTAGGGTGAGTGGATCAAGATCAGAAACCAGCTTAGATCACAAAGTCATATTAGGAACGCAATTCTTAATATGTATCAATGAAAAAAAACCGTACCCCCATGTGCCGATGTGCTAAAAATAATTAGGATTGTGATGGGCTTCAAAAACACATAGTTCACATAGGTAATTCACACATAGCAGAAATCAAGCCTATTATGTCCTATGTGTTTAAATAACTTCTCTTCGTTTATTGAAAAAGGTACAAGTCAATCGATCAGTATTCAGCAAATGGAAATAGTTTAACACTGAAATGGTTCTTCTTAAGATTCATATACCCACTTTCCATCTGCCATTGTTCGTTCAATGGGTATCTTGATGAGTGTCGAAGGGTCCTCCTTGAAAGGATCGCGACCCAGTACGACAAGGTCAGCGAACTTACCGGTTTCGATGGATCCTTTGACTTTTTCCTCATAGGATGCATAGGCACCATTTATTGTTCCAATGCGAATGGCCTCTTCCACTGTCACCTTTTGATTGGCACCCCAGACATTGCCTTTGATATCTGTTCGCGTGACGCTGGATTGCAAAGCCATCATTGGTTCGAAGGGGCCGGGAGGATAATCCGAAGCCTGCGTGGGGCGTATGCCCGCATTCAGGAAACTGCGTAGAGCAAACATGTTTTTCAATCGCTCCTCACCATACTCGCGCATTTTCTCACCGTGATAGTACACATAAGTAGAGAAGGGCGTGGGGATTACTCCCAACGTTTTCATACGCTGAATCAGGGAATCGTTCACCAACGTACAATGTTCAATACGGAAACGCGGATCCTTTCTTGGCTTTTCTCTTTGAAGTCGCTCATAGAGTCGAAGGGTTGTGTCAATTCCAACATCACCATTGGCATGTACTCCTATCTGCCAATCGGCATCGTGGGCCTTCTTAGCGTAGGTGTACAATTGATCCTCTGTCATCACCAGGATTCCATAGTCATTGGGCCTTCCCGTGTAGGGTTGAGAAAGTCGGGCGGTGCGTTCAGAAATGGAACCATCGCATGTCAGTTTCATAGCACCCACACGCACCCACTCGTTGCCCATGCCGGTCCGAATGCCGGCTTCAAGCATCTTATCGATGTGGGTATAGCCGATGAGGCAATACACTCGAAGAGACAAATCTCCTGCCTCATGGGCATCTTGAAATGCCCGAAGGTATTCAGGAGAACCGTAAGCATCATGGACAGAGGTAATCCCTGTCTTTGACATCATCTTAGAAATCAATTTGACCCCTTCGCGTAAATCATCACGCGTATAGGAATTGGGGATGACCTTCTCAAAGTCAAGGCAGGCACTTTCTTTGATCCTGCCATTCAATTTTTTAGAAGATCCATCTCGATCAAACAATCCACCCTGTGGGTCAGGTGTACTTTCACTGATGCCTGCCAGCTTCATCGCTTGAGAATTGACATAGAACGTATGGCCTCCACGATGCTGGATTCGAACCGGATGGTCAGGGGCCACAAGATCAAGATCTGCAATGTTGACAATTCTTCCTTCACTTGTTTTTGTGTCGTCATATTTGAAACCCAGCACCCAACCTCCTTTCGGAGTTTTCGCGGCGCGTTCGGCAATCGCCTTTTGAATATCCTTGATAGATCGCAAATCACAGTCCACTTCACGAAGGTGCTGTAATCCTGAACTTCCTGGATGAGAATGTGCATCAATGAAACCCGGCAGTACTACTTTTCCGCCCAAATCGACTTTCCGCGTCCGGCCAGTGGCCAAAGCCAATATTTCCTTGTCCTCGCCAACCGCAAAAAATTTGCCATCGATAATTGCCACGGCCTTCGCACGTTGAGTATCCCCCATGGTCACTATGTTTCCATTGAACAAAATAGTATCAGGCTCTTGTTGTCCAAAAGACGGAAGAACAGTTAGTGCCGCAAGGGAACCTAAAAATTCTCTGCGTGACTGAAATGGTGAGTTGATTTCGGGCATGGCTAAGGGAAGGGTTAAGAAAATTTAGTTTAAGATCAGGAAAGTTTGGAAGGTAAAAAAATCCGAACTTTTTCAGAATCAATTTTACCCTTCAGACACAACATTGAATTTTATTATCTTTGAATTATGTCATTTCTTCCTTGTTTTATCTTTGCCTGCCGACAGTTGGAAAGAGATCTGTTAAGTCGAGGTTCCAGGTGCATGTTTGCACTTTGTATCACACTTGGCTTCTTGAGCATCGATCATGCGGCCTTTAGTCAGGACTTCCCTCCTGATGGGTTGTTTTCAAAGGATGAGGTGTTGAGTATTAAACTTTCCGGCAACATCCGCGAGCTTGTGAAAGATCGGAAAGAAGAATCACAATATAAACCATTCAGCCTTTCATATCAGGAAAAGGATAGCACCTGGATTTCAATTCCCATCGAAGTCAAAACAAGAGGGCATTTTCGCAAGACACAAGGGGGTTGTAGCTATCCCCCCATGTTATTTAACTTTTCAAAACAAAAAGACCTTAAGAATACGGTCTTCCGCCACCAAAATAAACTCAAGTTAGTAACACCATGTCGTGATCAAAAATTCGTGGTGAGGGAATATCTCGTATACAAACTGTCGAACCTCATCACTCCCAAAAGCTTTGGTGCACGACTTGTAAAAGTAATTTATGATGACACGGTGAGTGGAAAGAAATCATCTCCACTCTATGGCATTCTGCTGGAAGAAGAAGATCAAATGGCGAAGCGAAACAATGCCAAACTGCTGGAGAAGAAACTGGTCAGGCCACAGCAAACACAAACGGATGATTTTATGAAAATGGCTGTTTTTAATTTTCTGATCGGCAATACCGATTGGTCGATTCAATATTTACAAAATATAAAATTGATTACGACAGAAAATTCCGAGGTACCCTCGGCGGTTCCATATGACTTTGACCATGCAGGCATCGTCGAGGCACCTTATGCTAAACCCGCAGAACAATTGCAGCTGAGTACAATAAGGGAACGCCGGTACCGGGGATATTGTATTAACGACATGACACAATTCGACAAAGTCCTAGCCCATTTTAATGAATTAAAAGAAAAAATCTACGGAGTTTACACCAAATCAGCTCTGTTAGAGGAAGGCTATATCAAGTCTACATCAAAATACCTTGATGAATTTTACAAGACCATCAATAATCCTCAGACAGCAAAAGTCGCATTTCAGTATCCATGCAATCCGAATGGGACGGGAAATGTTGTGATAAAGGGGCTCGCCAAAGATTAAAGGCAGCTACAAATTCATCTATCGATCAAATGCTGACTGCATACGCTTGAGGGATATCCCAAGTATTTTTTCGGCCACCATATTTAACGCCCCCTCATCACCTTCCAAGTGCAGTGTGACATGATGATGTGTGAGTGTTTCTCCCCTCTTTAATTCCGCCGCCGGGGATGAGCTTTCCAATTCATAAAATGGTCCCATTTGCGAAGCATCTGCCACGGGACCATCATTGTAAGAATTCACTGCATCACCCTCGAAAGGGTTCTTCTGTGTTTCCCATTTTGAATTTACATATGCTGCTGTCGGGTCAAGGTCAAATTTTACCAGCGTAAGAATCTTTTTTTCGCCGTCATAACTTCCCACCACATTTTTAGCAATGGAGGGAGCAATGCCCACTTTCCCACGATATTTTCCATCTGCCTTCAATAACATCAGGCTGTCGTTCCTCACCATCCTGTCGGAAGGAATTGCACCAAAATAATTATCTGTAATTGCTTTTGAATCGCGCACTCCATAATGAGGAAGGGCAATAACCGTTTGATCGGATGGGATGAACATCCCCAATATCCATATTGAAATCAAGCCATTCTTCCTAGTCCAGTCTTCCAGGCCCGCATTGGTCACTGAGTTGGTGCTTTGATAAGCAACAGCGCTCAGATGGCTTACTGAAATTCCAAACTCATGTTGAATCTCTGCCTCACTCAATAATTTTACCTCTCGTCGAATGTCAAATGCAAATTTGAAGCCGCCATAGTTGATCACATTCGCTGATTTTTGGAATACTGCCTGGGTGCTGTCATAATTTACGATCTCAAATGGTTCAGTATCGATCAACGTTGGCGTTTGCCAATGATCGAAATCAAAAGGATCTCCCTTTTTAAAATACAAAGCATGTTGTCCGCCTTCGGGTCCCAGCCAAAAGCGGTCCTCCCCTCCTACCGGGTTCATGTGTTGTTTTGTTTCGCCGGATTGAATGAGGTTGTAGTTGATCCATCCATAACTGTTGCCGGTGGTTCCATTGGCCGCGCTGGTCATCACACGGCCCTGATAGTCTTTCACCAATAATACTTTAGCTGAACTCGTTTTTCCACCCAATACAATCACATCCTTATACTTGCGGATAAAATCAAGATCATAACCAAATGTGCCCGGTGACGGAATTTCCAGATCAGTTTTTTCCTCATTTGATTTTTTTTCTGTGCATGAAAAGCAAATCAGCATCAAGAAAATAAAATATTGCCTCATGGTGATTATGATTTATTCAATGTAACAAAAAATAGTTAA
>JAYVRH010000529.1:0-4695 GCA_043776495.1 Cyclobacteriaceae bacterium | reverse complement strand
CCCACCTCTTCCCATTCCGAACAGAGAAGTTAAGACCACCCGCGCTGATGGTACTGGGGTAACACCTGGGAGAGTAAGTCGTCGCCCTATTATTAACTGAAAGCCCCGTAGAATTACGGGGCTTTTTTGTTTTTAAGCTACCTAAAGATGTTTTGGTGACTCAGATAGCGAATGGAGCCACCTCTTTCCCATCTGCCGCTGTCAAGGCCAACCGAGTCACGTTTCTCCTGACAAAATGCGGAATACTGTACTTGTATAGTAATAGGAATCTTTTTTGTTTTGGGAGGTGTTACGAATGACAAGAAATCAATATTAAATTTATTGGCATAAGTTTACCATCAGTTTTGTTGTCAGTTATTTCCTTAGTGCAAAAATGAAACCTGTCATAGTCCTCGCATTCTTTTGTATTATAAATCTGGCAGCCTCAGCACAACCACTAGCTGTCAAGTGGCCTACGAAAGAGTTCGCACTTACTGTTGACAATGATTACCCGTACATGACTGATCAATACTATACAGCAGGTCAAGATTTGTCCTATCGGTTTTTATTGAATTCAAAAATTCCATTTCTCCCAAGCAGCGACTCCAGCAAAGCGATTTTTTCTTTGCATCATGGAAATAAAGTCTTTACTCCAAAAAATGTTGATACACCGGACGTGCGCTACATGGACCGACCTTACTGTGGCTGGAATTTTATCAGCGCAGAACTTCTGCATTTCAATCAAAAAGACGCAGGCAATCTTCTTGCTCTGCAAGTGGGTGTTGTGGGCACGGATTCAGGCATGGGTCAAGTACAGCAATGGTGGCACAAGGCAATCAAACTATATTCGATTGAAGGCTGGAACTCTCAAATAAGTAATGAGGTCGTTGTGAATGCAAGCTTCAATCACACGCATGGGTTTAAATTAATCAAAGGAATTGAATTCGTCTCTGCCAGCGGTGCAGTTGTGGGTACTGGCAGTAATAGACTGTCGCAGGAATTTACATTTAGACTTTTTCGATTTAACGCATTGAGTCAATCCTCATTTATGAACGCCAGCTTGTCCAATGGATCTTTAAAAAATAGATCAGAACTATTTTTATACGCATCTTTTGGAGGTGATTATGTCATGTCGAATATTTTTATTGAAGGAAGTCTTTTCAAGAGTAACCCCAGCACTTTTACGACTTCTATTAACCCCTGGATTTTTACCCAAAAAATTGGGGTCCAATACTCTAACAGAAAAATTTCGTTCGGGCTCGCAATGATCCACCTTAGCAAAGAAACTGAACTCGTCAGCACACATAATTACGCAAGTGCAAGCCTTTCTTACCGTTTTTAACCCCAGCCTAAGAATACTTAATGTTTCAATATGAAGCAATTCAGAGCTTCATCGCACTGATCCATTTCCGCACCATGTCCACTCCTTCCTCATGGGTAATCGAGCGGCCTAACTCAGGCATCATGATGCCTGGGTGAGTCGACTGAATCCGAAATTGTAGAATGGATTCATCGGGTTTACCGGGCACAATATCATAAAGCAATCCACCAGAACCTTTGCCAGCTGCTACCGGAGCTTTGCCAACACCCAGTTTGACTAAATTCTTCTCGCTCGCCATCAAGTGCAGACCGCTATTCTTTGCGGGGCCATCCCCCCGATGACAATGAGCACAATTGATCTCCAGCCAGGCACGGGCGCGGAGATCAACGGAGGCATCCGGATCTTCATAGGATGTTAATTTTGCTACTTGATTGATCGGAGGCATCCCCTCTATCAACTTCAGCCTCTCCCAGTGAACCAGTTGGTTTTGCTTTCCTGATTCATAGTCGTAGTCACCATTCAGTTGTCGCGCTGAAGGACCTATCGGCATCACTTTATCCCCTCGCAAGTGGCAGCCTTTGCATTGGTTCATATTCGGTACTGAATACGTTATGTTACGAACAGTGCCATCATCTTGTGTCCAGCTTGCATTCAGATTCTTTCCAGCCACGTTTAAATAAGCTTCTGTCTGCCCTTCGTTCCAGACGTATGGCAAGGTTTTCCAGGTCCCTGCCTCATTCATCAACAATCTGGTTTCAAGAATTCTTATGTTCTCAGTGGGTTTTCTGAAGTCGGCAGGATAATAGAAGTTTTTGATCAACACCGTTCCATCAGGAAAATCAAATACATCTTCTGCAGAATAATTTGCTTTACTGTCTTTCGGTATTTTAATAAAGCGCTGCTTCCAGGCGTAATCGCTAAAGAGCGCTGAATTCAGTGTATATGGGATTACCCCTTCCGCAGGTGAGAGATTTTTGAGTGGCCCTGTAAAAAATCCGTGCTCCGATAGTTTCTCTTTGCCCAGTGAAGACAAATCAATCGTTACTTCTTTTTCCGGGAGCACAACAATCTCTTGCTTTTTGCTGTGGCAGGATAGGAATGTCATCAAGAGACTAGCCTTTATTATTACACAAAGTGACTTCATCACTTTACTATTTTGTTTCCTTCACATTCAAACTGTTTCGCCCCTATTGTGAGGTTCTTGAAATCATTGGCTGCGTCCAGATTGATCAGTGTGATTTCTTCACCTTCCAGAATGCATAGTTGGGGATTTGTGCCTGTCGGATTTGCAATGCCATCATATACGATATCGGGTGGACTCATAAAGGACCTGGTAAGGAAAAGTTTTCCAAAGTCATTGCTTATGTCTGGGAACCAGTGACTATTCTGATAGGTATTATGATGAAGATAAATCTGATAGGGATAAGGATTATAGAGGGGATCTGTTTTATAGCTGTTATCCACTGACTGCACCCCCCCAATCGCATTTTCCGATTGAACTTTGCCTTCATTGAGGGCAGCTACCAAATCGTAACTGATAATACCTGTACCAAGTGTCTTATTATTAATAATTCTATTTTCGGTCATTTCAAGATCATGAGTGGCCAGGATCATCAGCCCTGTGCCGGGGGGTATGCTCGCGACAATATTTCCTTTAGCTGCAAAGTTTTCGTGATTGTTGTCATGCACATGATTGCGATAGACTTTCGTAGTATGACCATACTGAGTAAGGCCAGGAAGATCAAAAATTAGAATTCCACCTGTGTTTTCCCAGGATTCATTTTCATAAATTTCAACCCATCGTGAGTTTTCACTCTCAATACCGGCCACATTCCAATACGCTTTGCTGTTGCGAATAATCACTGAATCAGATTGGCCCACATAAATACCCGCATCAGATGATCCCATGGCAACACACTCCTCGATCAACACATGTTTGCACAGCACCGGGTAAATTGCATAAGCCCCATTTTCTGTTTTTGGGCCATCCACCCATGCCGACCGAATCCGCCTGAATGTAATCCCTCTTGTATCACTCACCTTTAAATTGTCACCTTTGGCATCTTCAATAGAAAAGTCTTCCAACGTTATGTTTTGTCCGTTGCTGATCAACAATCCCTGTGCGCCCTCGGTTTGGTTCTGGAAAGAAAGAATGGTTTTGTCAATCCCCTTGCCGCGGATAATCACGTTGGCCTTCCCATCCATGGCAAGGCTTTTTGTAAACATGAAATTCCCTTCTGGCAAATCGAGCGTGTCACCATTTTGTATGGTAATCATTTGGGTTTGCAAATTCTGCTCAATGCTTTGCCAAACCCGAGGTTCTGATTTTTGATTTGAACAAGCCACAAATAGAGCGATGCAGAAGGGTAAAGAATATTTCATATTAAAATGAATTCAACTTTGACTTTTACCTCCTCATCTTTTCAAGGGCATCCCACATTTCCTTGGTCACATCCTCAAGATGACTGAATTCTCCTCCATTTTTCAGCCACTCCCCACCATCAATCGTCACCACTTCACCGGTAACATAAGCTGAATATTCTGACAAAAGATAAGCAGCAAGGTTCGCCAACTCCTGATGTTCGCCAGCCCTTTTTAACGGAATTCGTTTTGCAGGATCAAATTGCTTTGCGAGTTCACCGGGCAAAAGCCTGCTCCATGCCCCTTCGGTTGGAAATGGTCCGGGAGCAATGGCGTTACTCCGGATATTGTATTTGGCCCATTCCACTGCCAACGACCTCGTAAGGGCAAGGACTCCTGCTTTTCCGCAGGCAGAAGGAACGACATAACCAGACCCCGTCCAGGCATAAGTAGTAATAATATTTAGAAAGGTCCCTGGTTGCTTTTTCGCAATCCAATTCTTACCCGCCGCAAGCGTCACATAGTAGGTTCCTTTTAAAACAATGTCAACCACAATGTCAAATGCCCGGTGTGAAAGACGTTCTGTAGGACTAATAAAATTTCCGGCTGCATTATTAAGCACTCCATCCAACTGCCCAAATTCTTTCTCAGCGGAAGCAATCATGTTCTCCACTTCTTCATATTTTCGAATATCACAGGGCACCGCCAATACTTTACCCCCTGTTTCCTTTTTCAGTTCTTCAGCGGCCTTATCAATAACCTCCTTCTTCCTGCTGCTGATCACCAGGTTTGCTCCCAACTCAAGGAGGTATTTTCCCATGGAGCGGCCTAGCCCCGTGCCACCCCCTGTGATTAGAATAGTCTTCCCTTCAAAAGAACCTGGTTTGAGCATGCCTTCCATGATTGGAATATTTATGTGTAATAGTTATTAAATCCTTATTAAAACAAAGCTAAGGAGTTTCGGAAATTAACCTCCTTTGGACGATCGATTTCAAACGCATACTTTCGTTGTAGATTTGAAGAACTAACAATTC
>JAYVRH010000528.1:0-4713 GCA_043776495.1 Cyclobacteriaceae bacterium | reverse complement strand
GCGAGCATAATTGCGAGAATTAATTTAATTGATTTCATATCGGTGAATTATTTGGAGTTATATTTTGTAACAGGCTCCATCCCGTTTACAATAGCCTTCCCGGTAAAAACCTATTTTACTTTTCATAGCAGAGATGCTTATTTTTATTTCCGAACATAATTTTTGTCAAACGAATAAATCAAACTCACATTCCAATCAAAGTCTTTAGCGGGAATGTCAGACTGAATGGCTTTGTTCACAATATTTGAAATAGAGAGCGGAAAATTCCTCATCGCCAGTGTAAGTGTGTTCGTTATATAGACCCCATCTTTATCATCCGTTTTCAAATAGTACACTTGCGGATTAAACTTGAAAAATATCTGTTTCGTGACGTTGATGTTGGTGATCGTACTTCGAAGCCCAACGAAATAGGAATCCTGTACTCCACCCTTGTCAAATCCGTGACCACGTAAAAGATACATGCCGATGCTTATATTTTTCGATAGTGAATAGTTCGGGGCCAGTTCTATGGCTAAGAATCGCTGCGATATAATGACATCCTCCGCCACTCCATTTCTGGAAACTGACTGAGTGCTGAATATGAAAGCAGGAATGTGCCCCCCTGCTTGCAACTGAAACTTACTTCTATTAATAAGCTTGTATCGATAAATGAATATGAACGACCAGGGTTTTCCTTCAAGCGCAAACCGAAACTGGGGTTCAAAGCTTAGTCGCTTATTGCCAATAGAAGGTTCAAATATGATAGCAGGTTTACCAAGCGAGAATGATGGAATGAATGAAAATCCATTCTGGGTAACACTCAATGCACTCCTGAAAAATAAAGTGCTATCACGATTTTGGGCGAACCCTTGACGGGAGTTGGAGACCAGAGTGACCACTAAAACCATTACTAATCTTATTTTGGAACTAACTTCAGGCCTCATGTAATATTTCGATTATGGATAGACAAATGTCCCCTGATTTTTCCAGCTTTCCCTTACCCGTTTTACTGTATCCCATACCATTTTTACCTATTGTAGGAGGAGTCATAAACCAGCGTCGTTTTTTTACTATATCTTTGGATTGCAATCGGAAAATCATGGATAAGATCGAAAAACTTACGAGTGTTGCTCAATTCAATTCCCGTAGAGGTCATGAGACTTTGCATCCTTTGGTGAGTGTATTGGATCAGTCTAAATCGATTCCGATAAGAGCCAATCGGTATTTTTCGGAGATCTATGCGATCTTCTTAAAGGATCTTAAATGTGAGGATTTTAAATACGGCAGGAGTACATACGACTATCAGGAAGAGACGTTGCTATTCATCGCTCCAGGCCAGGTTTTTGGTTTTGATTTGCCGGATGAGAAGTTAGTACAACCCTCTGGTTGGGCATTGGTATTTCATCCTGATTTCATACGAGGAACATCGCTGGGGAAAAAGATGGATGAGTACGGATTCTTCTCCTACGATGCAAACGAGGCCCTACACATTTCACAACGCGAAAGACAGATTGTCTTGGAGTGCTTCAAGAAAATAAAAGAAGAACTAAAACGTGGAATTGACAAGCATAGCAAAATGCTTATCGTCAGCAACATTGAGTTGTTCTTGAATTACTGTGTTCGATTTTACGACCGCCAGTTTATTACTCGTGAATCGGCAACCAAAGATGTGTTGGCAAAATTTGAGAATTTACTTAAAACATATTTTGAATCAGATCTACCAAAAACGATCGGCTTACCCACCGTTGCATATTGCGCTCGAGAGTTATGTTTGTCAGCCAACTATTTTGGTGACCTTTTGAAAAAGGAGACGGGTAAGTCTGCAATGGAATATATTCAAGCTAAAGTTATAGATCTTGCAAAAGCGAGAATCTTTGATAGAAGTAAATCCATTGGTGAAATTGCCTATGAAATTGGCTATAAATATCCTCAACATTTTACTCGCTTGTTTAAGCAAAGAGTAGGCATGTCGCCACAAGACTATAGGATGGCGAATTGATTTTCCCAATCATGCAAGCCAACTGCACACCATAGCTTTGGCAAGAGTGCTGTCATCGCGCCAAGCGGAAAATGTAAATGGAGAAAAGTGTTAACCGAAAGCGTGGTGTACGGTTGCCCTGCCACCCGGAAAGTGGTTCAAAAAGCCCTGCGGTTGACTTACTGATAAACGAGACAGTTGAACATCGAACGAATTAAAGAAGAAGGGCACACTAAGCTAAACGTTGGGGGTTAGTGATGTCCTGGGCTCTGCGCCCAATTGCCTACTTTGGCATCCTGAAAAGCGACTTATGAGTTTACAAAATATGTCTTCCTGGTGGAATAAACCCTCCACTACCCTTGTCTAATAGTCAAAACCAGGTAAATACGATCACTCCCGGCATGGAACACAGCGATGAAGACTTGGTAGATAAATCCCGAAAGGGTGATGAGATGGCCTTCAAAGCATTGGTCAATCGCCACGAGGGAAAAGTAGCCGGGGTGGTTCACTCGATGTTGGGGACGACACCCGAGGCAGAGGATGTAGGACAAGAAGTGTTTGTTCGATTCTATCAAGCGTTGGACAAGTTTAAGGGTGAGTCGTTGGTGAGTACCTATTTAATCAGGATTGCCATCAACCTATCACTGAACGAGATCAAACGGAGAAAAAGAAAGAACAGCATCTTCGGTAAGGAAGAAGAAGGGCGGTGGGCGAAAGGGCCTGAAGACAAAAGCGATATGAAGGAGATTGTGACCTATGAACTTAATAAACTTGATACGGACTTTCAGGAAGTGGTGACCTTGAGAATGATTGAAGGGTATACCACAGAGGAGACATCAGAAATATTGGGCATTCCATTGGGGACTGTTTTATCACGACTCTCACGAGCTCAGAAAAAATTGAAGTTGGTTTTAGCAAAACACATGGTATGATGAACACAAACGAAATCGAAGACTTGTTCCTCCGGTCGCTCGACCAGACGCTCTCTGATGCAGAGAAAGAACAACTTGTCAATGCGTTAAGGACCAATTCAGGGCTGGCCAAGGATGTATCCCAGTATAAGAGTATTCGTGAAAGCATCTTAAGAAGTAAGCCCGCGACCTTCGGGCCATACTTTGCTCAGAAGGTGATTACCAAGATTCAGAACCTGCGTGTGGAGATTGATAAGCAGATCGTTTTCTTTTTCAAGAAATATCAATTGGCAGCTTTGGGTGTATTCATCGCATTGCTCGCAGTCAATGTGATTTTCTCAGATCAGTTGAACGTTCCTTCTGTTCTGGGTATCAAAGAAGAGGCAGCGGCCATTGATGACGAAATAATAGATGCATTTGATTTTCAAAGTAACTTAACGAATAATTGATTATGACAACGGACAGAAAAAAAGCAATACTCTACCTATCCATCACCTTGATCATAGGGATATTCATAGGGTCTTTGATACCCGCTTTCTATGGCAGGTTTAGACACCGTGAGTGGAAAGATACAGGTGATGGAAAAGAAATGCGCGGAGGAAAGGATAACAGACAATTTGGGAACAAACAGGAATGGTTGACTAAGACCATTATCAGAATTGTCAAACCAGACTCAGCGCAGGCAAAAGAGATCAGGCCACTCACTGCGCAGGCGGCGACACAATTGGGCGAGTTAGAGAAAGGCTCCAATGAAAGAATGAGTGCGATCATGGATTCATTGAAATCAAAATTGCGTCCCATTCTGAATGATGAGCAAAATAAAAGGCTCGAGGAATTTTCCTCCAAAGCCAGGCAGAGATTGAAGAAGAGGGAATGAGGTTTACGAGCTCTGACCAAAAAGCTAAACTAAATTCCATGGTTGGTCTTAGTTTCTACTTCTTCTGTATCTTTTACCGCAGAGGCGCGGAGACGCAAAGAAGTATTTTGTATTCTTAGCGTCTTAGCAGCTCCGCGGTTAAATAACGCTATTTCAATTTTCTCACCCACTCTCTTGCATTTACAAACGCTTCCATCCATGGCCCGATTTCATCGATTTGTTTAGACCTTGTATAATAAGGCCAGTTCCATGGGAAAAGCGATCTTTCGATGTGTGGCATGATGGCAAGATGTCTTCCGTCTTTTGAACATAGGGCAGCGACGGCGAAATCTGAATCATTGGGATTCCCAGGATATTCAGGATAGGAATAGATGGCAGCTACGCTATATTGTGATGCTTCCGATGGAAGTTTGAACATACCCTCTCCATGGGCCAGCCAGACCCCCAATCTTGACCCTTCATAAGTTTTCAACATCACAGAATTATTTTTTGGAATGCTGACGTTGATGAAAGTTGACTCAAATTTCCCCGAGCCATTGTGATGCATTTTTGGGTGATCGCTCATTTTCATCTCGCGATAAACCAAACCAAGTTCCATCATCAGCTGGCAGCCATTGCAAACCCCAAGGCTGAGTGTATCGGGGCGAGCATAAAAATTATCCAGTGCAGCTTTTGCTTTAGGATTGTATAAAAAAGCGCCCGCCCAGCCTTTCGCTGAACCCAACACATCTGAGTTGGAGAATCCGCCAACAAATACAATCATGCTCACTTCCGTCAAATCTTCACGGCCTGCAGCAAGATCAGTCATGTGAACATCTTTCACATCAAACCCGGCGAGGTAAACTGCGTAAGCCATCTCGCGGTCACCGTTCACACCTTTTTCCCGGATGATGGCTGCTTTGAGTCCTGTTGGCTTTCTTCGCCTCACATCTATTCCATAAGTTGAAAACTTGCCATCAAAGTTTGGT
>JAYVRH010000527.1:0-4713 GCA_043776495.1 Cyclobacteriaceae bacterium | reverse complement strand
CGGGAAATTAGCTGTTAGACCAATCTTAAAACACAATAAAAAAACCCTCATCACTGAGGGTTTATATTTTGAAGCTTAGGTATGGTTAATTTCCCTGTCCTTTTTCCTTCTGCTCTTTTTCGACTTTTTTCATGTCCACATAAGCGAGTGCGTTTACAAATCCAAACAGCACCGCAACGATGATCACGAATAAATTCGCTCCGCTTCCTACAACTTGCTCAAACATAGATTCGTTGTTTTAACTGTTCAAAGGTAGCAGATCATT
The DNA here is from genome assembly GCA_043776495.1 of Cyclobacteriaceae bacterium. Classification (GTDB taxonomy): domain Bacteria; phylum Bacteroidota; class Bacteroidia; order Cytophagales; family Cyclobacteriaceae; genus ELB16-189. Next base: position 4,448 of record JAYVRH010000527.1, on the reverse strand, counting down.
CGAAACCGCAAAAGCTTAATGCACTTTAAAAATGTGTTTAGACCCCGATTAGATTCCCAGCTCCTCTTTGTTTTTCTTCAGGACGTCGATGATGAAACCAATGTGCTCTGATAATTCCACACCCAGCAGATCTGCCCCTTTATAAACTTCCTCACGGTCCACTTTGGCGGCAAAACCCTTGTCTTTCAGTTTCTTGATGACCGATTTTGGTTCGAGGGTAATGATGCCTTCCGGCCGGATCTGGGCACAAGCAACTATGAATCCGGTGAGTTCATCAATGGCCAGCAAACCCTTATCCAAGGTTGTGTCATAGGGAACACCCCATTTTGTATAGTGGGCGGAAATCGCATGCGCAATCCTTTCTTCTCCCATCGTACGCAGTTGCTCCACAATGAGCTGGGGGTGTTTTTCAGGAAATGCCTCGTAATCCGCATCATGGAGCATACCGGCAATGGCCCACTCTTCTTTGTCCTCACCCAACTTTTCAGCGTAGGCCTCCATGACCAGTTCAATGGTACGCATGTGGCGTAAAAGACTTGCTCCCTGAGTCATCGACTCCAATAATTGCCTGGCTTCTTTTCGTGAAATCATTTGGAATTATAGAATTTACCGATGGTGTCGATTAAGGGGTCATCTCCGCATTCGCTTGTACATTAAAAAGAGGTTGACAAGGGCGATGATGGCTACAATTGTAATAACGATAGCGGTAACGATCATTTGAGTATTGCGCAACTTGAGTGTCTTCATCTGGTCGTCCATTTCGAGGACCTCAATTTTCTTTTCTTGTTCCCTCAATTTTAGAGCTACATCCATTTGTGCAATTTTCCGACTGCTCTCCTCACCATATACTTTTTCCCTTGCTTCATCATACTTCACCATCGTTTCATATGCTTCTTTCAATTTTCCTTGTTTTGCATAATTTGCGGCCATGCTTTTTAGAATTTGAGGCATAAAATAGGAAGCCTGCAGTTCCTTCATCAGGGAGAGTGCCTGATCGAGGTATCGTTGCGCTTCTAAAGATTGATTGGCGCGCATGTAGACCTCTCCGATGTTCGCCAGCAGCGCCAACTCACTAATGCGGTCGTTTTGTCGCTTGACAATCTCCATCGCACGTTGATAATACTCGACCGCCCGCTGAAAGTTTCCCTGACGATAATATAGATTGCCGATGTTGCTAAGAGGATCCGCTGACCGGTTGCTCGATTTTTCGCTCAACTTCCACGCCTCTGTATAATAATTTAATGCCTGGTCATAGAGTTGTAAATCGCTGTGAAGGCTGCCGAGATTATTCATCGAGCCAATAATTTTATCCCGGTCCCCAAGCCCGACAAAACCATTGTGAGATTCTTCAAAATATTTCAACGCCTGTCCAAAATCTTTCTTAATCAAATAGATATTCGCGATGTTATTCTTTGTGCTGGCCATCCCCTCGGCATTTTGAATGGTGGTGTACAACGTTAAAGATTGAAGATAATTTTCCAACGCAACGTCCAAGGCACCCTGGTTGCGATACGATATGCCCAGATTGTTATAGGAGGCTGCCATGCCCTTCTGATCATTTAAGGTCTTCGCCAGCTTCACCGCCTCCCGTGCATATCCAATGGCTTTGACCGGGTCTGAATTAATGTTCGCACGAAAAAGCTCATTTAAAGCCTTTACTTTCTGGTCTCCCGAGGCGTTCTTAAATGCATTCTCAAGGCTGTCGATCTGGGCTCCAAAAGCAAATTGAACGCCCAATATTAATATCGCTGAAAGTCCAAAGTTCTTCATCTAATGGTGGATTTGAATGACCAATTTAACACATTAAGTTGAATGAATTCGTTATTGTGTGATCTGCAATGTCAGGTGGCCAATAAGGCAACCCAAAATCAGATTTTTTCATCAACTTTCGGCAAATACGCTCCCATGAAAACATTACCTGCGTTGCTCTTAGTGTTAAGCGCTCTCACTGCCTTTGCTCAAGAAGATCAGAAAGTGATGGAGCCTGTCAAACTTTTGTTCGAGGGGATGAAGAAAGGCGACAGCGCAATGGTGCACAGCGCATTTCGTCCAGCGCCGACGTTCTACACGGTGTCCGTCGATTCAAAGACAAGCCAACCAGTACTAAAGGTGGATCGGTTCGCAGATTTCCTCAAAGCCATCGGCACACCGCACAAAGACGTATGGAACGAAGTGATCTGGTCACCGAAAATTGAAGTGGACGGAAACTTCGCACAGGTGTGGGCTCCCTATGCTTTTTATACCAACAAAACTTTTAGCCACTGTGGCGTAGATGCCTTCCACCTTTTAAAAGATGGAAGTGGCAAGTGGAAGATATTCCATCTGGCGGACACAAGACAAGTAGCAGGTTGTGTTGTCCCTGAAAGCATCAGCAGTCAATACAAATAATGAAAAGGTTACTGTACAAGATGAGTACAAGACCTTTGACGACAGCGACTATGATAATGTGTTGGTGGTGGATGTGATTGAAAGAGGAGTAGTAGCAAAGGTGGTGTGGTTGAATTATTGAGGTGAAAAATTAACCGCAGAGACGCAAAGCCGCTGAGAACGCCAAGGGTCGGAACTATAACCTTGTATTCTTTGTGATTTATTTGCGATTCAGGTATAAAGAGCGTGTGCGGCGATTGTATTCTTTGCGCTCCTGGCGCCTTTGCGTGAGATTGTATTTATTCTTTAATCATTTCGTAACTTTAACTATGTTCCGTCTCGCCCTGTTTTTGATGGTCGTTTGCAGCCAGGCGTTTGCTCAACAGCAAGACGAAATCCGAAAGAGCATCTATTTCGACGGGGGTAGCGCATACATCGATGAATACCAGGCTGGAGACCTCGCCCATTGGCTGGATTCGATCCCAAATTTGCTCGACAAATACGAAATCCAGTTAATCAGTCACACCGATCCAATGGGTGGCAAACGGTTCAATGAAATGCTTTCACGCATGCGCAGCGAAGCCGTATTTGACATCCTGGTCCAGAAGGACATACCAGAAAAAGTGATCCACATTAAAGATTGGGCTTTCGAAAACCCAGTGTATTCAAACAACACCTTTCAGGGCATGATGATGAACCGACGGGTAGATGTGATTTTGCGCCCGGTCGTTTTCTAGGTAGCGCTTTGCCGTTAGCAGTTGGCCATTTGCCGTTGGCTTGAGCAACCAATCGTTACTTGACACTCCCCTCGCAACTGCGAAGTGCCAAAGGCCAACACCCAACAGCTAACAGCCTTTCACGTCCATTTACGGACACCTTTTTTCAATGTCGGACGTATTTCTTGAAACTATTACCCATAATTAGTCGTCTAAAGCTAGAAATACAGATGGCATTATTATTGGCAATAAGCTACCGGGTGTTGTGCAACCAAAAAAAATATGATCAAGCTACAAGACGTTGACAAATTCATTGACACCCGATTTCAGAGGACCTTTATTCTAAAAGGGATTGACCTGGAGGTACAACAAGGAGAATTCTTGACCATCATGGGGCCCAGCGGATCGGGTAAGTCTACGCTCATGAACATCATTGGCATGCTCGATGAACCGTCTGCGGGGGAGTATTATTTCTTCGATGAGCCGGTGCATAAGATGAAGGAGCGGCAGAAAAGTGAGATGCACAAGAACTACATCGGCTTCATCTTTCAGGCTTACCACCTCATAGACGAACTTACGGTGTATGAAAATATCGAGACACCACTTTTGTACAAGGGTGTGAATGGCAGCCAGCGCAAGAGCATGGTAGCCGAGATGCTCGACCGATTTAATATGGTGGCGAAGAAGGATTTGTTTCCCGAACAATTGAGCGGTGGACAGCAACAGTTGGTGGGCATTGCCCGCGCCATTGTCGGACAGCCCAAGTTATTGCTGGCGGATGAACCGACCGGCAATCTTCACTCCGAGCAAGGCAAAGCCATTATGGATATTTTTCAGAAGCTGAACGAGGAAGGGATTACGATTATACAGGTGACGCACTCAGAAGAAAATGCAGCACGCAGCAAGCGTGTCATTAGAATTGCCGATGGTGCGATCGGATCAGATCAATCAAATAAAAAGACAATATGAAGAGTAGAGTATTTGCTGCGCTGGTGGCAATGGGTTTAATGACTTCGCCAACTTTTGCGCAGACCGACACGAAGGTCCTCACCTTTGAAGATGCGGTGAAAATTGCGATGAAGAACGCGGTGCTGTTGAACCAACAGAAAAACAATTTGGAGCTGAGTCAGGCGCAGAGAACGCAAAGCCTTGCGGGATTAGGACCCAATGTGAGTCTCTTTGGCCAGGCCGCGCGGTTCGATGGAAATTCATTCAACAACAACACCGGGACTGTCGTCAATGGTGTTAGAGATAACGTCACAGGCTCAATCAATGCCAACATCAATGTTTTTAGTGGCTTTAACAGGATGAATCAGATCAAGCAGTATGCCAATGCACTGGATGCCCAGGCCTACTTTGTGAATC
>JAYVRH010000526.1:0-4734 GCA_043776495.1 Cyclobacteriaceae bacterium | reverse complement strand
GAAGAAGTAGAAACGACCGCCCTCAACAGCATTAACCTGGAGATCAAGGATGGCGAATTTGTAGCCATTATGGGGCCTTCAGGATGTGGTAAGTCCACGCTATTGAACATACTTGGATTACTCGACAATCCTTCAAACGGTGAATATCATTTCGGAGAACACGAAGTTGCGAAATACAGTGAGCGTCAGCGGGCGCAATTGCGCAAAGGCTCTATTGGATTCGTGTTTCAGAGCTTTAATTTGATTGATGAACTCACGGTGTTTGAAAACGTTGAACTTCCATTGTTGTATATGAAAGTTCCTGCCAATGAACGGAAACAGCGCGTGGAGGCTGTATTGGAACGCATGAATATCATGCACCGCAGGAATCACTTCCCTCAGCAACTCTCTGGTGGTCAGCAGCAGCGTGTGGCCATTTGCCGCGCCATTGTTGCCAAGCCCAAAGTAATACTGGCCGATGAGCCAACCGGTAACCTCGATTCTGCAAATGGCGAAGAGGTGATGAAACTGCTTTCGCAATTGAATGAAGAAGGAACCACCATCGTGATGGTGACGCACTCGCCTTATGATGCAAATTATGCGCACCGCATTATCAACCTTTTTGACGGCAAAGTCGTTACAGAAAATATTAAAGAGCATTTTCACGTTTAGGCAACAACAAACTGAAGCCAAGCGTCGTTAAAGATTTCAAGGACAACGCGCCTTGATTCGTTCTTCATAGTTTAGGTTTAGGTTAGAATAAGACCCACGTTGTTCTGCTCGTCAGAATGATGTGGGTTTTGTTTTTGGGTGTCTGCTCAAATACAATATCATATTTATAATTTCGAACGTCACATGTTCATTGATGAACACTTTTTAAGTTGAAACAAGGTAAATTATCCCCGATTCTCAATGGTACAATTGTTGACGCACAATGTGCAACCATTTCACTCTTAATTAGTCTTATCGCTATTAACTCCTGTCTATGATAAAAAACTACTTACTGATCACCTTTCGAAGCTTGATGAAAAACAAGTTGTTTATTTTCATCAATGTGTTTGGAATGGGCATCGCGATCGCCTGTTGTATGGTTGGTTACTTGAATTGGGAATTTAGCCATAGCTGGGATAAGGGTCACGCAAATGCAGATAAAATCTATCGTGTACAGTTTTGGAGGGAGTTTCAAGGCAAGCGTGACCGGTATGGCATGGCACCGATGGCACTGGGAAATTACATCAAACAAAACTTTAAGGAAGTAGACAAGACGGTGCGTTATATGTCATCCTATTGCGATATCCGTATTGGGGACGAGGTATTCGGGACGAGAATGGCGTTCGCGGATTCTGCCTTCTTTGATTTATTTACCTATCAATTGAAATATGGGTCATTTTCAGATTTCTATAGCAAAGGAAAGGTCTTTATCAGCGATGAGGTAGCCAGAAAATATTATGATACAGAAGATGCAGTAGGGAAACCCATCACACAAATTGTTCTCGAAAAGGATGGAATCAGAAGACCCAAGGAGTTTGAGGTGGGCGGTGTTTTCAAGAAGCAGCCGGCCAATTCGAGCCTCAATTTCGAAATCATTACCCTGTTCGATAATTTCTGGGCCATCAATCTTGATAAGGATTTGACGGAAACAAGTTGGAAGAAGTGGTCTGATGTTTTGTTTTTAGAGATTGATGACCCAGCTCGACTGCCTGCCATCACCAAGCGCTTACAAGAATATGTAGAGCCACAGAATAAGGTGCGCGAAGATTTTAAGGTATCAGAATACTACCTGGAGAATTTTAATGGCATGATGAAGCGCAACAGGGCGAACCCACGTCTTGACAATGACGATCTCAATGGCGGAATTCCCGAGGAGGCGGTGACGGCTCCCACCATCCTCGCCGGAATGCTTTTACTTTTGGCATGCTTCAACTTCACCAATACTTCAATTGCCATCTCCAGCCAAAGGCTGAAGGAAATTGGTATCAGGAAAGTGATGGGTGGATTGCGCAAGCAATTGATCGCTCAGTTTCTTGGAGAAAACCTGGTGCTGTGCTTCCTGGGATTGTTGGCCGGACTGTTGCTCGCAGAATTTCTGGTACCAGCCTATGATACCCTGTGGCCCTGGCTTGAGTTGAATTTGAGTTATACTGAAAATGCGGGATTTCTGATTTTTCTGATTGTGTTGTTGGGCGCTACAGCCATCATCGCTGGTTCTTATCCATCTTTTTATATCACTTCATTCGAGCCTGTCAGCATTTTGAAAGGGAAAGCAAAGTTTGGGGGTACCAATTGGTTTACAAGAATTTTGCTGGGAGGTCAATTTGTCATCTCATTGATATTGCTTATCACAGGATTTGCCTTTTATCAGAATGGGCAATATCAAAAGGATTATGATCTTGGATACGCGACTCATGGTGTGATCTCTGCCTGGGTGAACAATGAGGGTGCATTTAATACCTATCGCGACGCTCTTGCCTCGAATAAGGAAATTGAAATCATTGCTGGAACCAAAAACAGTGTGGCCAACAGTTGGTATAACGACCCTGTAAAATTCGAATCCATTACGAAGGAAGTCGACATCATGGATGTGGGCGATAACTATCTTGAAGTCATGGACATGTCGCTGGTGGCTGGGAGGAAGTTTCAAAAGGATTCCGAAACAGATCGCAAGGAATCGGTGATTGTTACGGAAGAATTGGTCAAGCAATTTGGCTGGACGGATAATCCCATTGGTAAAAGATTGGTTTGGATGGACACGGTACAATTGTTTGTGGTTGGAGTCGCCAAGAATGTTTACTCCAGGGCCTTGTGGGCTCCGATCGAACCCCTGATGATACGTTATATCGCACCCGATAAGTACCAACAGTTGGTGGTGAAGATGGATCCTAAGAAAATTGCATCGGTCAATGAATTCATGGAGAAAAAATGGAAAGAAGTTTTCCCTAATGCTCAATACAACGGTCAGATGATTGAGCAGCGGATGCAGGAAACCAATGATATCAATAAGAATGTGGTCACCATGTTTGGGTTTCTTGGATTCTTTGCTGCTCTCATGACGGGCATTGGGTTATATACACTTGTATCCTTGAACATTGTCAAAAAAATGAAAGAGATTGGCGTCCGTAAAGTGCTGGGTGCCTCCGTGGCCAACATCGCACGTGTCATCAATTATGAATTCATTGTGAATCTTGGAATTGCTACTGTGGTAGGGGGAGCACTTGGATACCTAATGACGAACTGGCTGATGGATTCCATTTGGGAATATTACCTGAGGCTTGGTCTTGTCACTTTATCGATTTCAGTTGTGGCGATGGTGGCCATTGCGTTTATATCGGTTGGATATAAAACTATTAGCACGGCCTCATTGAACCCTACAAAGACGTTAAGAGATGAATAGCGACAATCGCGAAGCAGAAAGTTTACAAGAAATTGTAACAATTACCTGAAGTTTCGCGTCTAATCCCTGAACCCAAACCTTGACTGAGGTAATACAGCTGCTGTGAAATTAAGGGCCTGAAATGATTTTGTCATAAACTTATTATCATGATTACCAACTATATCAAAATTGCATTTCGTAATATCCTTAAATATAAATTCTTCTCTGCGATCAATATTTTCGGGATGACCATAGGAATTGCTTCCTGCTTGTTGATCATTCTCTACGTGAAGAATGAACTCAGTTATGATCAGTTCCATGCAGATGCAAGCCGGATCTATCAAGTTGGCTTGCATGGCAAAATGGGAGGACAAGATATCACCGTTTCACAGACGTGCCCACCGATGGCAGCAGCGCTGGTGGCGGATATTCCTGAAATAGAGTCTGCGAGCCGAATCGCCCATGTGAATCAATCTGTTATTAGAAATGGTGAAAAAATCTTTAATGAAGAGAAAGTATTCTTTGTGGATTCCAATTTCTTTGAATTCTTCGGTTATCAACTTCTGGAAGGAGATGTAAGCAGTGTGTTGAGAGAACCCAACACGCTCGTGCTGACGGAGCGGATGGCTAAGAAATACTTTGGGGATGAGAACCCCATTGGGAAGCTATTGGGGATGGGCAATGACAATAAGACTTACAAAGTGACCGGTCTTGCCAAAGACACACCGTCGAATTCCCATTTTGTGTTCAATGTTTTGGTTTCAGCGGAATCGGCTGATTTTCTAAAGAGTGGGGTTTGGCTTAATAATTTTATGTACACCTACCTCAAGATTAGCCCCAATGCCTCTGTCGCACAGGTAAACAAGAAGTTTGAGGGATTGGTGGAGAAATACGTTGGACCCGAAATTGTAAAATTTATGGGTACCACATTGCAGCAGATGAAAGATTCGGGTGGAGCTTTTGGATACTATACAACGAACGTAAAAGACATTCACTTGCATTCCGTTTCGCAAGGTGATCTTGAGCCTGCAGGTAATATCATGTATGTATATTTTTTTGGTGGGATCGGATTTTTCATCATTATCATAGCGTGTATCAATTTCATGAATCTCTCCACAGCGCGTTCCGCCGGGCGTGCCAAAGAGGTTGGGTTGCGTAAGGCGCTAGGCTCATTACGAACACAGATGATTGGGCAATTTCTGTCTGAATCCATGTTGTACAGCTTTGCTTCGGTCGCGCTGGCATTGGTTTCCTGCTACTTTTTACTTCCCTACTTTAATCTTTTATCCGGTAAGGAATTGGGTATGGAAGTGTTTGCGAGTCCGGTATTTATGATCGGCATTGTTGGATTATTTCTTTTTGTGGGGATTGTGGCAGGGAGCTAT
>JAYVRH010000525.1:0-17458 GCA_043776495.1 Cyclobacteriaceae bacterium | reverse complement strand
CCTCCAATTTGGCTTCCGTGAAAGAAGAGGAAGCCTTAAAAGATCTCCAGGAACGAGTAGGATTAAAGCTCATGGAATTGAGAAAGAAGAAGGGCTATACGAGTCACGAGGACTTTGCTTTCGATCATGATATTCCAAGAGTGCAGTACTGGCGGATTGAGAAAGGTAAGACCAATCTTACTCTTAGGAGCCTAATTAAGCTGCTGTCAATTCACAAAATGACAGTAGAAGAGTTCTTTCTTGGGCTACATAAGGAGTCACGGAAATAGCGCCAGGAGCTCCCAAGGTGACTGATCAGCATTTTATTACCTTTTGACACGAGATAGACCCAATTAATTAGGGTTTATCGTGCATCAAAAGGTAACTAACTAAGTTATTTGATCCAATCGGTTAGTCTTTTTTCGCATTCGTCTATGGGCAGGCGCTTATTGTATTCCATTAATTTCTTGAGTTGCAGACAAGCCTTCTTTTTTGTTACCAATTTTCCTTGAATGAATTTATCAAGCAGCCAAAAAACACCATGCAACTCCACCTTTTGGATTCCTGCAATCTTTCTGATTAGGCCATCTCCAGATAAAACGAAAGCATTTAGGTGTGCAGCCAAATAAATTACAGTCTTATCCGAATCCGAAAGACCCTTGATCACCTTGACGGATTCGATTGGGTTTACTTCACTGCAATCGTGTAAAGTCAGTTCTTCTTGCTGAATGAACTTTTGTAATGACTTCTTTTGCAAATCATTAAGCTCGTCAAAGACATCGATTGATGTATGCACCTCAAAATCCAAAGCAAACAACTGTCCATGCAATTCAATGTGGATCAGGTCAATGAATATATTGGCATCAGTAATAGCGATTTTCATGCATCAATAAGCGCCAGCTCATCGCGAAATTCGGATAATTTTTTGTTATCTAATGCTGCTGCTTTTGACGTTGAAATGATTTCTTCAGCTACCGCCCGATGAAGCAATTGCTTGAAGCGATTTGATTTTTCGTATCCTTTGTATTCACCAGGCTCGTTCTTCTTAAATCCTCTCATACTGAAAAAAGTCATAAAGCTCTTGTAATAGCTTTCAGTAATAATATTCAAATTCTTTGCTCGGATCACGATGGACTGGATAGATGCTCCAAATTGCTTTTTCAGATAAATTAATTCATTGAGGGATATGCGTGATCTTGAGTTACCCAATTCCTTTAACAATAGATTTTTTGGAATAAGCATGGCGCCCGCAAAGAAATGACAAAAGTGCTCCCGTTCTTTTTCTGGGTGATGATTTACTTTCATCAGAATGTGGCCCAATTCATGAAGCGCAGTAAATCTTTTTCGATCCAGTACCTGTTTTGAATTCACTACTACCACCGGATTTTTTATTCCCTTCCAGGTGGAGAGACCTACAAACTCCGGCCCCGATTCGATTTCGATTACCTTGATGTTATTATCCTCCAATAGTTCGATTACGTTACTTAGGGGATCCTCACCTAATTTCCATTTTTCCTTCAATTTATCCACAGCTTTTTCAACGTCAGCGTAGTCGTTAATTTCAATGTCACCAATTTGGTTGACAAATACTTCGTCGATTCCGAGAATATCTTCTAGCTCAAAGTACCGCTCAAGCATGTCAATTGCCTTCTCTTTAATTCGGGAAGACTCCTTGGACGTCAACTTTTTTAGTTTTCTGAACTCAACGTTCTCAAGTTTTACAACAGTTTCACGACTAAAGTAATCTGGTCGAACACTCAATGCGTTGCAAAGCAAAAGCAGAGTTTCAGTGTCAGGCTTCGTTAGGCCCTTTTCGTACTTGTTCAGGGCTTGCTTAGTTAATTGGTTGTCCAGCTGATCGGCCAAATCCTGAAGGGAATAGCCTTTCATGATCCTTGCGGATTTCAAGCGTTCAGAAAAATTTATCATGGTTCTCCGGGTTTAGTTCTCTATCGGTAAACGCTATGGCAAATGGCGATTAGACCGCTTAAGAAGAGCTAAATCAGATCCTTTTAGGAATCTCTTACAAAGATAAGGTAAAAATTCTCAAGGTGGACATTTTGGACGATAATTTGTTTTTCGTCAACCAACCCCTATCTTTGCTATCACTACGAATGGAATGTTTGTTCAACGACAAAACCAACAAATGAGATAAAATAAAAAAGCCAGCTGTTATGGGGATAACAACTGGCCAGAAGGGGAAAGATAAATAAGGTTTGCGACACTTACTCTCAAGGGGCTTATCACCCGGCTTGTTCTTTCCTATTAGTTCTTGTGCCAAAACTAAGCGTTTTTAATTCAAACGCAATAGCCTTTTCCACAAGCGCTACCCTGACTAATGAGGTCCTCTAGTTAGTCGAAAAAGCAGGGGTTCATTTAAAATTGAAAACAGAAAACGAAAATGGCAACAAATAAGCCAACTGGTGACGGCCACCGGAACGGAGCCGTCAAGGACAGGTCTCAGACCTTCAATCCTAAAAACGGTACCTGGGTCAAACGCGACTCGGATACCGGAAAATTTATCGATCAAAAACAAGACAGCAAACCCTTCAAGGGGGTGCGAAAGGAGGACTAAAATGTTAAAGAATTTTATTTACGCAAACGGCCTCCAGGAGGCCGATGTGATCATCGCCAAGAAAAGGGGCTGGGCAGTGTTCGATCACTTCATTATTTACATGGGAATGAAATCTGGCCAACCTTATTTCATTGCAAACGATGTGAATGGAGGGGTTAAGTGGTTCAGCGAATCTGAAGTGCTGGTTCTAATAAAGGATTTCGAGCCGGTAAAGATTCGGAAGTTTAAAGGAAACGAACAACAACGCCATCGCGCACTGGGCCGTGCTAAGCAAGAACTTGGAAAGTCATACAGCCTGACTGAGTTCAACTGCGAGCACCTGGCTAATTACGTTCAGTACGGCGTCCGGGAAAGTGTCCAAGTAAAGAACTGGGGAACGGGGCTTGCGGTGGCGGCAAGCCTACTGCTAGTCCTTTTCATTTTTAACGATTAAAACAACTGAGATATGAGCACACAGAGTGAAAAAGAGAGGAATGAAAACCATATAGAGGTGGCAGTATTAACTACCAGTGGTTCTTATCCTGAGCATGGCTTTGAAAAAACTCCAAGCCATCAAAAAGTCAAAGTTATCCTCAAGCAAGCAGCTGACAAATTAGGAATTGTGTCAACCGAAAACTGGATTGCCAAAGTTCAGGGAAGGGAAATCAATCCTGATCTTAGCTATGAGGAAAACCACCTGACAGGAAAGGTGACAATTGATTATGGCCCCAGGGAGGGAGGAGGCGGAGCATGAACTCAGCGTTGTCTGCAAATTTGTTTGAGGATCAAACCAAACATTTTTCAGGGCGATTGCTGGAAGTTCGTGCGTGGATGGTGAATGAAATGTCATATCCAATTTTGGATGTGACATTTTCTCATCCCGCCAGAAAGTTGTTCCGGGTGCGTATGATCTGTGACAACTACGATGAACTTCCCGCGTCGATAGAGTTGCTTGGAGGTGATGGTTCTTATCTAGCAGTGGTTCCGAGTGGTTCTGGAGTCATAAATGGAGGCCTACATCAAAATACACAGCGTCCCTTCATTTGCAGCCCGGGGTCTCTTGAATATCACACGCACCCAAGCCATTTGACTGACCACTGGGAAAATTTCAAAGGAAAATCAGGATACGACCTTGGTGGAATGTTAACCCAAATACACAATGCGTGGCTTAAAACCCAGGATGTCGCTTAGAATTAACTCAGCTTTGATAGTTGAATCCATTGACAGCTTCAAAACTTCGCCTGCCACTGAAAAAGTATTGCTTTGGCTCGGTAGAAAATCTGATGATTGCTATGTCGTAGATGAAGTCTTTACGCCAATACAGATAACAGATGAAGATTACTTTAGAATCCCAGAGGAGGGAATGGATGAGTTAATGAATAGACTTAGGACAACGCGCAAAATAATAGTTGCTCAAATTCACACTCACCCAAGAGAAGCGTTTCATTCATTTGCCGATGACAGGTGGGCTATTATTAGGCATCAAGGCGCCTATTCTCTCGTGCTTCCTTATTTTTGCTCAACAACGAATCCTGGGAACTTTTTGGATACCGTAGCCACCTTCATCTTAGACGAATTCAATTCTTGGGTGGAGGTTGATAATTCTAATATTGTCATTGAATGAATCAAGACGCTGTTGCGGAGAACCGGCTCACCCTCATGAAGCTACTAGGCTTGAATGAGGCATCTTCGGAAAAAATCGTGGGATCTGCTGTGCTTATTTCTGTGATGGGTGATCATCCAAGATTGGCTGAATTTTTGACTGCAATCCTTCAAAGGACCTTCGAGACAGTTCATACCGCTCCTAAAGCAGGAGTTTCGTATTCGTGTGAAATCATATCCAATCCCGCTTACAAGATTGGTAATGGTCCTTATGTTTTTTTGGGACAAAAATCGAAAGAAACTCTAAGTATATCAATGCGCCCTCCTCTTGTTGCCCTTCAAGAGAAAACGCATCCATTTCTGTACTTCATTATAGCTTGCTACGCTGGCGGCATGGTTTTGAGAAAGACCACTAATTCAATTCCCATAAAGGCGGACGATGAAATCGCAATTGAAATGGGCCAGGTCATTAAGAACAAAGACATTTTTGACAAGGAGGTAAATGTTGGAAGGGTCTATTTGGCGGGAGCAGGTGCAGTAGGGAATGCATTCCTATACGCCTTAAGTACTTTTCAAGTTGAGGGCGAAATAAAGGTGGCTGATCCTGATTTTGTCAGCGGAAGTAATTTGAATCGTTGCCTGCTTTTTGACGAAGATGATATTGAAAAAAATAAGGTTGATGTATTGACGCAAAAGGCACAGCCTTATTTCAAGAAGTTGAAGTTGACTCCATTGCCTCATGAGTTAAATAAAATACCTGACAATATTGGAGGGGCATGGCTTGAAAAATTGGTAGTTGGTGTCGATAGCCGAAGGGCAAGAAGAAATCTCCAGGGGGAAATCCCAAGGGAAGTATTCGATGCATCGACCACCGGAATTTCGGAAGTCGTTGTTCACCACCATAAACGTCCATTGGAAGGTGCTTGCCTAGGTTGCATTTATGCAAAGGAAAAACAGGAAGAAGCACACGAAATCCATATTGCAGAGTCACTTGGGGTTACTCTGAATCACGTAAAACGGCAATTTATAGACAATGAAGCAGCGGGGTTAATCGCCACAAAATACCAACTTCATGAAAATGACATCGTAGGTATTCCATATGATACGCTCTTTAAACAGCTTTGTGGGGAAGGTAAGCTGATGACTCCGAAAAATACCCAGGTGCTTGCTCCGCTCGCATTTGTTTCAGCTTTGGCGGGAGCTTTCTTAGCACTAATGTTTGTGGAGAAACACCTTGGAATCACTGGCTACAATTATTGGCGGATTAGCCCTTGGGCAAACCTCAACTATAGATTACAACAGAACCTTCGAATAAATCCAGAATGCGAATTTTGTAACAGCGAGCTATTCAAGAGTGCTGCAAAATCAATGTGGGGATGATCGCCAGAAAGAGGCACTGCACAGAGGTTCCAATAGTTGAAAGTTGAAGCCAAAACCTTATTTAAGGCTCCAATTTTTCTATCTTTCCCAAAAAAAAGTGGATGATAGAACTTAGTCGGGAGAATGCGTCGTAGAAGGACACTCGAAAAGCACTCGCAAGACTCTACTCACCAGCCAAACTGCCGGGCCTGTTAATGACCATTGCGACTTGGATTACGATCCAAGGGCATCAAAGATTTACTTGAAAACAAACTTGGTAAATGCCAAAGATCTACGACAATATTGAAAATCACCTTACGAAAGGACTAAATGAGACTCTTGAATTATCTCAAAGGACGGACTTTTGTGTTGGTTATTTCAACCTTAGAGGCTGGAAGGAAGTTGCGGAACGAATTGACTCTATTCCGGGAGCGTCAGTTACCGAGGGTGAAGACCAGCTTCACAGATACTGCCGTCTTTTGGTTGGCATGCAAAAAATGCCTCTTGATATTCTGAAGGAGTATTTCCGTCATGATGATGATCACTTGATAGATCAAGCCGAGGCAGTAAAGCTCAAGAAAAGATTGGCGCAGGAGTTCAAAGACCAATTAACCATTGGAGCGCCAACAGAAGCGGACGAAAAAGCACTGCGAAGGTTGAGCAAGCAAATGAAGGAAAACAAGGTGGTTGTAAAACTCCACCTGCGCTACACATTGCACGCTAAGCTTTACTTGGCATTCAGTGATGACAAGCGAGTTCCTGTTGTCGGATTTCTTGGAAGCAGCAATCTGACATTAGCTGGCCTTGCTAAACAAGGCGAACTTAATATTGACGTTATGGATCAAGATGCTGCGAATAAACTAGCAGTATGGTTTAATGATCGTTGGAAGGACCGCTGGTGCCTTGATATAACGCAAGAGTTGATCGAAATCATTGACAATAGCTGGGCGGCTGACAGATTACTATCGCCTTTTCATATTTACCTAAAAATGGCTTATCACCTTTCACAGGAAGCGAGGGCAGGACTTAATGAGTACAAACTACCTAGGATTTTTCAAAAAGAACTTTTTGATTTTCAACAGGCTGCTGTAAAAATAGCAGCTAAGAAACTTGATAAGCGTGAAGGCGTACTGATTGGAGATGTGGTTGGGTTGGGGAAAACTATTACAGCATGTGCATTGGCTAAAATGTTTGAGGAGAGCAACTTCTATTCCACTTTAATCATTTGTCCGCCAAACTTAAAACCAATGTGGAATGAGTACATAGACCGTTATGACTTAAAGGCAATTCCCGTTTCAATTGGTGAGGTTCAAAGAAGGCTTCCGGAACTAAGGCGATTTAGACTGGTGATCATTGACGAAAGTCATAACCTTAGAAATGATCAGGGAAGTCGCTACCGATCAATCAAAGCATATCTTGAGGAAAACGAAAGTAAAGTGATTTTGCTTTCTGCCACTCCCTATAATAAGTCCTACCTCGATTTGTCCAATCAGCTTCGTTTGTTCTTATCTGACGATAAGGACTTGGGAATTAGCCCTGAAAGGTATATCGAATCCATTGGCGGCAAAGTCCAGTTTGATTCCAGGCACACGGAAACTTTTATTCGCAGCATAAAAGCCTTTGAAAGAAGCCACTTCGCAGATGATTGGCGCGAATTGATGCGATTGTACTTAGTTCGAAGAACAAGGAGTTTCATAAAAAACAACTATGCAGCAACTGACGCTATCAGCGGAAGAAAATACCTAACCTTTCCTGATGGAACAAAGTCATATTTTCCAGATCGAGTACCGCGCAAAGTGGAGTACGAGTTCAATTTGAATGACCCTAAAGACGTTTACGCAAAGCTTTATTCTTCAAAGGTAGTGGATACAATCAATGACCTTGAACTACCTCGCTACGGATTAGGCAATTTCCTTGAGCAGAAACCCAAGACCAAAGCCACCAAGGAAGAGGAGGTGATCATGGCAAATTTGTCTCGCGCTGGCAAGAGGTTGATGGGATTCTGCAGGACAAACTTATTCAAACGATTAGAAAGCAGTGGATATTCTTTTTTGCTTTCACTAAGCCGACACATTTTAAGAAATTACATCTTTGTATACGCTATTGAAAACCAATTACCACTGCCTATTGGAAAGAATATTTCCCAGAATCTTGATGATTACTTAGAGGACAGCGATACCGATAACGAAAGCAATGAGGAGAATCAGTTAAGCCTGATGCTAGATGAGAATAACTACCTCAAACAAGCAGAGAAAATTTATAAACTTTTCTCCAGCGAAACACATGCGCATCACTTTGATTGGATTCGCAGCGACTTCTTTACATCGCTATTACAAAAGAAGCTGATCAGCGACGGACGTGAGATTATTAAGATTCTGACAATTGGAAAGGACTGGAATCCCGATCAAGACAAACAACTCAATGCGCTTTACAAACTCCTGACGGATGCACACAGTAAAGAAAAAGTATTAGTATTCACTCAGTTTGCTGACACTGCATATTACCTCTTCGAGCAACTTCAAAAAAGAGGCATAGAGAAAATGGAGTGCGTAACCGGTGATAACGAAAACCCTTCCGTTATTGCGCATCGCTTTAGTCCGATCAGCAACAATAAACCCGAAATAGGGCAACTCAATCAGGATCTCAGAGTGCTCATAACAACCGATGTTCTTAGCGAGGGGCAGAACTTACAGGATTGTCACGTCATTCTCAATTACGATTTACCCTGGGCAATAATTCGACTCATTCAAAGAGCCGGTCGTGTTGATCGTATTGGACAGCGAGCAGAACAAATTCAATGTTATTCATTTTTGCCTGAGGACGGCATTGAGCAAATAATCAATTTGCGAGGAAGGTTAAGCAGTCGCATTCGTCAAAATGCCGAGGTGGTGGGTTCAGATGAAACCTTTTTTGATGGTGACCCGGTAAATATTGAAGATTTGTATAACGAAAGATCAAGCTTACTGGATGAGGACGACCAAGACGGAGAAGTTGACTTAGCATCTTATGCTTATCAAATCTGGAAAAATGCTATCGATGAAGACCCAACATTAAACAAATTGATCCCGGACCTCCCTAATGTGGTGTATGCTACAAAACAAAATAATGAAGAACCTGAAAAGGAGGGGGTAATCGTTTACACAAGAACTGCTCAAGAAAATGATGTATTGGCCTGGGTTGACTTAAATGGAAAGCTAATCACACAATCACAGCTAACTATTTTAAAAGCAGCTCATTGTT
Source organism: Cyclobacteriaceae bacterium (assembly GCA_043776495.1). GTDB lineage: Bacteria > Bacteroidota > Bacteroidia > Cytophagales > Cyclobacteriaceae > ELB16-189. The sequence continues at coordinate 8,724 of JAYVRH010000525.1, read as the reverse complement.
TACCTGATTCAAAACCCAAGTACAAGATAAGTTCACATCATGACCTTGTAAAAAAAGGAATCGATTATATAAGAGAAGAAGAGCAAACCACAGGTGGTTCACTTGGCAAGAAAACAGGTGTTAAGTATAGAGTGTATATGCGGTTGGATCGTTACTGTAAGGAATATGAAGGAACGCTTTTTGTTTCGGAGGCGCTAAAGAAAGCTATTGATGATATTTATAAGTTTCCCTTGAAGGAGTTTGGTAGGGAAACACTTAACAGGCAACTTAAGGCAGGCGTATCAGATGACGAATTAGCCTCTCTCGTAATTTCATTGCGCGAAGAAGATAAGCTAAGTATTATCAATGAGGACGAACAGCCTTTTAACGAGCCGCAGATTATTTGCTCATTGGGTCTTTCTAACGGCTAACAAGTCTATGGCACTTTCTAAAAAAGAATTTACTCAATATGTTCGAGCATTTAAGTTTAAAGAACTTTTCAACGACATGGGGTGGGAAAATGATAAAACCAACCAATCCATTGCTGTCGATAATGTTACATATCCGCTGATCGGAGTCGCCGAAAAACGAGGCTTTAGGATCTTACTTTGCTATCCTGGAACTGATGGTTTGATCCCGAATTATCCAATTCGAAGAAAGATTGAGACGAGGGTTACTAAACTATTTCAAGAGCATCTGATTATTTTCTTTGACGAGAAGAATCAAGAACAAATCTGGCAATTGGTGGTGCGACAAATAGGGAAGCCTACCAAAATAACTGAGACTCAGTATCACATCTCTCAAGACCCTGAATTGCTCTTTCAACGTGCATCAGGAATTCTATTCGAACTCAACGAAGAGGGCAAGATTACGATTGTCGATGTTACTCAACGCATAACCGAAAACTTCCATCAGAATAACGAGCGCGTTACTAAGCAGTTCTATGAAACATTCAGTAATGAACATGAGTCTTTCCTGAAATTCATCAAAGGGATTGAAGACAAAGTAAATAAAGAGTGGTATGCTTCTTTAATGCTTAATCGACTAATGTTTTGCTACTTTATTCAAAAAAAAGGTTTTCTAGATAACAATCGGAATTACCTGCTAGATAAGCTCAAAGCAAGCCAGGAAAAAAAAGGCAAGAATAAATTCTACTCTTTTTACAGGAGTTTTTTACTAACACTCTTTCATCAAGGTTTGGGTACGCCAGATCATTCCAAGGAAGTACAGGCCGAAATTGGCAAAGTACCTTATCTCAATGGCGGGTTATTTGAGGAGCATGAATTAGAGACCAGCAATCCAAAGATTGATATTGACGACAAGGCCTTCGAACGAATTTTCGATTTTTTCGATCAATACGAGTGGCATCTTGATACTCGACACACGGCCAGCGGGAAAGACATCAATCCAGATGTGATTGGTTATATTTTTGAAAAGTATATTAATGACCGTGCGCAAATGGGCGCTTATTACACCAAAGAAGACATTACTGATTACATAAGTAAGAATTGCTTATTCTCCTATTTGTTTGACGAAATCAAAAGGCATTATCCAAAGGTATTTGCACCTGAAGGGGAGATTTGGCAAATGGTTAGGGCGTCAGCGGATAGATATATCTATGATGCCGTCAAGTATGGTATTAACGAAAGCGTGCCGAGTGAAATTGCTAAAGGTTCAAGTGACGTAGCTTCTAGAACTGAATGGAATAAGCCAGCTCCGCCCGAATTCGGTTTGCCCACTGAGATTTGGAGAGAAGTGCTCGACCGTAGAAGTCGATATGAAGATCTAAAGACAAAGATCAAAAAAGGTGATGTGACATCAATCAACGATTTCGTAACCTATAATCTCAACATTGGTCAGTTTGTGCAGGACGTTGTCGAAAATACAAGCGATACTGAATTTCTAAAAGTATTTTACAAATCCATTAGCAGCGTAACGATTATTGATCCAACATGTGGGTCAGGTGCTTTTCTTTTCGCTGCGATGAATATTTTGCAGCCGCTCTATGAGTCGAGTATCATGCGTATGAGGGCATTTGTGGAAGACGAAGACCGAACTAATACAGCGGACAAGGCCACCTTTAAGCATAGACACAAGTTTTTCCGCGAAGTGTTAGAGCACATACAAAGCCCGCAGCACCCTAACCTGAGTTACTTCATTTACAAGAGTATTATTCTGCGCAACCTCTATGGCGTGGATATTATGAGAGAGGCCGTGGAAATTGCTAAACTCAGGTTATTTCTAAGGCTGGTCGCGACAGTTGAAGCTGATTACCGAAAGCCAAATCTTGGCTTAGAACCTCTACCAGACATTGACTTTAATATTAGAGCAGGGAATACTTTAATAGGGTTTGCGAATGCAGAGGAACTAGGCAAAGGCCTAACGTACACCCTCGATGGATTAATGGCACAGCCAGTGATTGAAGAGAAATGTGATGTAGTGGCTAAGGTTTACACTCGCTATAAAGAAATTCAACTCACATATGGGGATGATTACAAACAATTTAAGAAGGCAAAGGAAGAGTTGAATAAACGACTAAAAGAACTTAACCACGAACTCAATCAGCTTCTGTATAAGCAGACGCCGACCCTTAAATATGACAAGTGGTTGGATACACACCAACCCTTCCACTGGTTTGCTGAGTTTTACGAAATAATTCAAGAAAGGGGTGGCTTTGACGTGGTTATTGGGAATCCACCATATGTCGAATATTCTGACGTAAAGAACACCTATACATTGAAATCCTTTATTTCTTTAAGTGCAGGTAATTTATACTCATTTGTATTGGAAAGGTCCATTTCAATTGGACGAAATTCATCTTTCATTGGCATGATAGTTCCGATCAGTTCAATTTCTACGCCAAGAATGAATATTCTAATGAAGTTAATAACTTCTCAAGCTGGCATTTTCTATGCCTCAAATTACGCAGTACGTCCAGGTAAGTTGTTTGTTGGGGCCGATATGAATTTGTCGATTCTCCTGTTCAACAAGATTCGAAACGGTAATACAAAATCCCTGTTCAGTTCTGATTATAACCGATGGAATGGTGAGAGCAGAAATCAGTTATTTCAAAACCTAAAATATTCCCAAATTGATTATGATTATCAAATTAGCTCCCTTCCCAAAGTTGGTTCTCCTCTTTCGTTGAAAGTATGGAACAAAATTCAAGGTTTTAAGAACTTAACAAAGCACGCCTTTGAGAACTACGACGATGAAGTATTTTATCATAGTGGTGGAAGATATTTCAGGAAATGCTATCATGAGAAACTTTCAAATGAATATAAGTCTTTGATGATCCCAAAGGGAACAAAGTATAACTTTATTAGCCTTTTATCCTCTTCTTTGTATTACTGGTACTGGATAGTTGTGTCCGACACATATCATGTTACTCAAACCGATATAAACTACTTTCCTTTCCCTCAAAGCATTCTAAAAGATGAAGAACTTAAGAAGTTGGGACGGGAATTGATCCTTGATCTCGATAAGAATTCTGTTAAGATTGAAAGAAAGCGGAAGGACGGCAGTACTTCAAGTGAGATGAATTTCTTTGTTTCGAAGTCGAAAAGAATATTAGATAAAATCGATACCGTGCTCGCAAAGCACTATGGATTGACAATTGAGGAACTTGACTATGTGATCAATTACGATATTAAGTATCGTATCGGCAAGGATGATGATTAATTGGACCTTCCAACCTATCCTTTGGATAACCTTAGAAAATCCAGTTTGGCTCTTGTTCTGGTTGTTCCGTAAAGACTGTTATCACCATCCCATATAAGCAATATTTCTCTGTCAGACTCCATGTAGTCGACAAGCCAACCATTCTTGGAAATCAAAGGATTTTCCACAACTAAAACTAAGGTAGCCTCGGGTCTATTTTGCAAATATCTATACTCGTACAATTGGCTAATGCCTTTTCGAACTTGGCTTTTGACATTTAATTCAGTCGTTGACTTCATTTCAAAAATAAAATCCTGCTTTAGGGTTGCTGCTAGATCGATAAATTGATTTGATTTTGGGATAGCCCCTGATGTCTTTATTCTGTTTGCAACCAAGTTTACTAGGTTTTGATGGGATGTTTTTGCTCTTTCCACCTTAGCTTGATCTTTATATATTTCAATTACATCCTTTGCACCCTTAATTCGACTCGAGACAACTTTATAGTCGTTCAGATTCCTCGCTGGGAGAATTGGTTGTTGAGAATCCTTCAATTCGATGGCTGGCATTGCGGGAATGATCTTATTTGAAAGTCTATATTTCTCTCCTGTCAATTCAACTACCTTTAGTGTTCGAAGCCATGCAATGATTGTACTGATTCTCCTTGGAATCATGGTACCTCCCATACTAGGATCTGAGATAGCCTGCAAAAAATTGATTACTTGATTTTGAGTTACCCCTTTGGGATTCTTTTCAAAGAGAGGAAGGAGCTTTTGGTACAAAGTGAGATTTAATACCGAATCTAAAAGCCTGGGGTTACTAAGCTTCGGATTAGTAGAAATTAGCCTTCCCTTTTCAGTAATTGTTGCATTATTTCGGTCATTCTTGATAAACCCTAGAATTTCGGCGGCCCTTCTATAATATCTCCCCTGTCGAGGATCACCTTCAATTCCACGGACTTTGTTTGCTATTTGAATGTCCGTTCGCGCTCCTTTTGATACTGCTAAGGTGGCTGCAATAACTGAATCAAGTCTGTCCGCCTGTGGGAGGTCGTTAGTTTGAATTTTCATAACGAATAGTTGAGCATAGGGTCCGTGAGAATCTAAAATAGTGAATTCATTTGGATTGTGCTTTGAAAGAACACCCACCACAGGATTTTCGATAATTGTCAGGAATTCCGTAAACGCTTTGCTTGACGGTAATAGAGTTTCACCCTGATATTTGTTCATGGATCTCTATGAACATCTTGGGAATCTTGAATTATTAAAGTGCCAGAAAAAAGCATTTCTATGCAGTAGGAAACCTTCCGCGCAATCAATCCTCAAGTGTTACGATTGGGCCATCGCCCAGCGGGAAGCCGGTAACTGCGTTATTAGTGGGTTCCATAGTGTCATAGAAAGGGATGTCCTAGGTTATCTCCTTAAAGGAAAACAGCCAATAATAGTTGGTTTAGCTCGGGGGCTTGGGAACAAAATTGCTACCGAATTTGCTCGACCACTTATAGACAAGAGAATTCTCTTTCTGACTCCATTCCGAAAGAGAGATAGAAGAGTAACAAGTAAGTCCTGTATAATAAGGAATCAAATGATGATCAATTTGGCGGACGAGATTGTCGTGGGGTTTGCAAGTGAGAATGGTCAGCTTAATAAGCTTCTAATGACAGTATCTAAGCCAGTTTATCATTTGGCATCTGAATGAAGACAATCCTTGAATTGCCGAGCCAAAGATTAAATCGTCCCCATCTTCGACCGAACTTGTGAAAATCATTTCTAAGTAGCTCACACTTTCGCCTTCGTAATCAAACACGAAGGCTATGTTCAATTCAATTTCCTGGCAAGAATTCCTTACAGCGATCAGCCTGATCGTTGGCGGATACTACGTAATCACCACACTGTTACTCTACGGTGCTGAGATCACTTCCATTTTCAAGCAAGAGAAATCAAACTCTATTGATCAGGGAGAGAGTGAAGATCAAAACCATTCAAATGAATCCAATGATCTCATGGGCAAGGTCAAATACGAGACCGGAGTAAATGTTCCACATGAAAACGTAATCGAGTCAAGCGAGCTAAATGTGGTTCAAGCTAAGGAAGCTGAGGAGCCCATTATCTCAATTGATCCCCGTGAGGCAATGATGGCAGGCTTTGCCACGGTTCTCCAAGAGGAGATTGCAACCTTGGTATCTGAGTTCTCTGCAAGCAGTGAGGGTGAAATCATCCTTGTCTTTAAGTCGCTGCTATCGGTTTATCCACAATTGGTCAGAACTCCCCACAAAGATTCACTCAGCCTTTTGATCTGCGATTCCCTCAAGGCAACCTCAGCTTTTCATCCAGAACTAAATGAGATCAATTCATGGTGGCCAGAAGTTGTAGCATACTCAAATGATAATCAGTAACAATCAATCAAAACCAAATTATATGAAAAGAACAATTCAGTTTTCAATCAGGAAGGGCAAAGCCCTGGGTCTCGCTTTGGTAGTGTACGCCATGACGTTCATGTTTCCCGCAAATGCGCAGGATGGCAATGCCGGCATCAATGAAGCTACAATGAGGATACGTAGCTATTTCGCAACCGGAACCAACCTCATGTATGCCATCGGGGCAATCCTTGGATTGGTCGGCGCAGTGAAAGTCTACCAGAAGTGGAACAGTGGCGACCCGGATACTGGTAAGGTGGCTGCCGCATGGTTTGGCAGTTGCGTGTTTCTCGTGATCGTGGCTACAGTTCTCAGATCCTTTTTCGGTATATGAACCGGACAGGACAAAGGCAATTGCCAACGATAAAAATCCACGACACTGATTTTTATGTGGACCTCAAGGGTTTGGAATTCCGGCAAGTTGATAACCCGAACAATGTCATTTCATTCAAAGATGTACAGGACAACGGAGATCACACATCCGTCATGTATGACCCTAAGAGTAAGAACGCATTCCAGGGGACTTGGCATGAAATGTCGCAGCGCGAGGATGTCAAACTTATACGACTACCAGCAATGATCGATCTGGACCGCGAAGCACTCATCGGTCAACTCAATCAATTGTCATGGGACGCGCACCTCAAAAGGCAACAAGTCAAGAAGAGCGATCAGATTGAGCAACCAAAGGAGCATCAAGCGAAAAGACGTCGAAGAGGACACGGCATTTAAAAACAGAATATGAGTAGCGTTTACAAAATCAACAAGGGAATCAATAAGCCAATCGAGTTTAAGGGATTGAAGGCTCAATACATCGCCTACCTCGCTGTTGGGCTGATCACGCTCCTGGTACTTTTTGCAATACTCTATATCGCCGGAGTGAATATGTTCATCTGCCTTTTTCTGATCGTCGGTCTTGGTGTCATTCTTTTCATGTCAGTGTACGGAATGAGTGACAAGTACGGTCAGTACGGACTTCTGAAGAAACTGGCTAAGCGGAGTATCCCAGAATCCATCAAAGGAAGAACAAGGAAGCTATTCATCGAACTCTCCAAACACGCTTGAGCTATGGCGCAACCTGTTGACCTATCAAAAGTATTCCCAATCTACAAGGTGGAGAACGACTGTATTCTATCTAAGCAGGGGGATGTTACTCTTGCCTTTGAAGTAGTACTTCCTGAAATATTTACTTTATCTGATCAAGAGTATGAAGCCTTTCACCAGGTTCTGGTCAAGGCCATAAAGGTGCTTCCTCCCTATTCAGTTTTTCATAAACAGGATTGGTTTTTCTCCAAAAGGCAGCAAGCTGATTTCAAAGACAAGGCTGAAAATGAATTGTCGTTTCTCTCGCGTTCAAGCGAAAGGTTCTTTAACGAGCGGCCGTACCTGGATCACAAATGTTATGTCTTTCTTACCCGGAAGCCCACCAATCGGAAGCCATCCAGTTCTGTTTTCTCCAACCTGATCCGCAGGACAATTGTGCCAGAAGAGACTCTCAATCCACAACGGATGCAGGAATTCCTTGACAGTGCAGGGCAATTTGAAAGAATCCTTCAGGATAGTGGATTCGTCAGGCTGAAAAGGATAAAAGACGACGAGCTGTCTGGCACAAAGAGTAAAGCTGGCCTCCTTGAAAGGTATTGCTTTCTACTGTCGGATTCAGAAAAGCCCATCATCCGCGACATCCATTTCAATGAGGAATTTAGGATTGGCGATCAGCATTGTCAATTGTATTCCCTGGCTGATGTGGAGGACTTGCCTTCGCTTTGTGGCTCCAGAATCAACTACGACAAGTACTCGACCGACAAGACTAAGTTCAGCGTAGGCTTTGCGTCACCGCTTGGGCAATTGCTTTCGTGCAATCACATTTTCAATCAGTACATCTTTATTGAAGATTTCCACAAGACGATCAAGCAACTTGAAAGCAAAAGGCTGAGACTCCAATCACTTTCGGCTTACTCAAGAGAGAACGCAATAAGCAGGGATGCTACTAATGATTTTCTCAATGAAGCAATCTCCTCCCAAAGGCTTCCGGTAAAAGCGCATTTCAACATCATGTTGTGGACAGACAACAAGCAAGAGTTGAAAGAACTCAAAACACAGGTTTCTTCCGCGCTTGCCCAGATGGATTCAGTGGCCAGGCAGGAAACAGACGGAGCCCCGCAGATATTCTGGGCAGGACTTCCGGGAAACGAAGCGGACTTCCCCATGAATGACACCTTCGACACATTCGCAGAACAGGCAACCTGCTTTCTTAATCTTGAAACGAACTATCAGTCCTCCATCAGCCCGGTGGGTATCCGCATGGGCGACAGACTTACCGGCAGGCCTATTCACGTTGACATTTCCGATGAGCCGGTAAAGAAAGGCATCTGCACCAACCGGAATAAATTCATTCTTGGTCCCTCGGGAAGTGGGAAATCCTTTTTCACTAACCACATGGTCCGCTCTTACTATGAACAGGGAACCCATATCGTACTGGTTGATGTGGGCCACTCCTACAAAGGGCTTTGTGATTTAGTCAGTGGCTATTACTTCACCTACGATGAAGCCAATCCGATCAAGTTCAATCCATTCTATATCAGTGAAGGAGATACGCTCGACACGGAGAAGAAGGAAAGCATCAAAACTCTATTGTTGGCACTTTGGAAAAAGGACGATGAAACTTTTAACCG